>NZ_DASQZC010000261.1:0-9450 GCF_035638895.1 Nostoc sp.
GTGCGATCAAGAAAGTAGCGATCGTGAGAAACTACAATTACACACCCGACAAAATCTTCTAAATAATCCTCTAATACTGCTAATGTCTGAACATCTAAATCGTTTGTCGGTTCATCTAAAATCAAGACATTGGGCGCACTCATCAAAACCCGTAACAGAAATAAACGGCGTTTTTCACCACCCGAAAGTTTATTAATTGGGGCATACTGTTGATTACCAGGAAACAAAAACCGCTCCAACATTTGAGAAGCAGTAATTTGAGTCCCATCGGTAATTTTGATAAACTCTCCTTCTTCTTTGATGTAGTCAATCACGCGCTGATTTTCGTTTAAAGCTGTGAGCAATTCTTCAGAATGCTGGTCAAAATAACCGATGTGAATTGTAGTCCCAATTTCTGCAACACCTGAATCTGGCTTAATCTGACCGGTAATAATATCCATTAAAGTGGATTTACCAGCACCATTAGCGCCGATAATGCCGATGCGGTCTTCTGGACTAAATTCGTAGGTAAAATTATTAATTAAAGTACGTCCATTGTATGCCTTAGAAATGTTATCTAATTCAATAACCTTTTTCCCAATGCGACGACCAACTGTAGAAATATCAACCTTACCCTGAACTTGTTTAAATTCAGTATCCCGCAGAGCGTGAGCGCGGTCAATTCTAGCTTTTTGCTTGGTACTTCTGGCTTTCGGCCCTTTTTTGAGCCATTCTAACTCGCGCCGCAATAAGCCTTGATGTTTACGTTGACTACTTACAGCAGATTCTTCAGCTAAAGCTTTCTTTTCCAGGTAATATGAATAGTTACCTGTAAAGGTGTAAATGTCGCCTCGGTCAATTTCAATAATCCGATTGGTAACGCGATCTAGAAAGTAGCGATCGTGAGTGATGAGAAAAAGTGCGCCGCGATAGCGATTTAAATAACTTTGTAACCATTCTACAGAAAGAGCATCAAGATGGTTTGTCGGCTCATCCATGAGCAAAACATCTGGTTCTGCGAGCAACGCTGATGCTAAAGCAATACGCTTGCGATAGCCTCCAGACAAAGTGCCTATCTTGGCGTCAAAGTCAGAAATTCCTAATTTGGTGAGGATGATTTTAGCATTAGTTTCTAATTCCCAAGCACCATTTGTATCCATCCGTTGCATCACTACAGAAAGGCGAGACATCAGTTGGCTATCATCTGGATAGTGAGCCAATTTATCTGAGAGTTCTTCATACTCACGCACCAAAGCCATGTGTTCGCCACTGTCAGCAAAAACTTGTTCTAAAACTGTATGATTTTCATCTAAATCTGGTAACTGGGGTAAGTAGATAATTCTAGAACCAGAGTTGACTAAAATCTGACCGCTATCAATCGATTCTAACCCGGCGATCATTTTTAATAGGGTTGATTTGCCTGAACCGTTAGTACCAATTAAGCCAACTTTATCGGTAGCATCTAGGCTAAAGCTGGCATCTTTTAAAATTTCCTTAATGCCAAAGTCTTTTTTTACTGATTGTAGTGTAATAATACTCATAACATTTAGTAGTGTTTCATTGATTATTAGTTAGTAGGTAAGGCACATACCCTACCTACATTCGCCAAATTCTATACAAATAAATCCAAGGGGAGATGTCCATACATTTCGTTGATTCCGTCTTCGTCGTAAGACTGACAAGATACTAATACGCCACGATGATGTCCAGCATAAGAATCGAGATAACACAAGCCATTTTTACCATTTAATTTGATATAAACTGGGCCAACAGGAGTCAGTAAATTGTCTGGTGCTTCATAACCCAAAGCCAGGGAATAAGTTTTCATGGCAAGTATTCCTTCTTCTGCCGTATCAGCACAAATTCCTAAAATTTGATAATCAGCAAGTTTAGCGATTAAAATTAAGGCACTACGAATTACTAATTTTTCTGATGGCTTGAGGACAGGCGCAATGTCTAGACAGTTGAATTTATTCAGTAATTTTTTCGCTTCTTCGGCGGTGAGATTCTGAGGATTGGGGGTTGACATAAACTTCGATTATTGTCTTGTTGGTTTTTCTGTTGTGTTGAAGTTGGGACTAGTGCCGCAAGGCGGAAGTCACGCATTCACGCAGTCAAAAGTCAAAAAGCTTTAATTTTGGGCTTTATTGCTGTAATGAAATGGTAGGTTTATTTCCGCCAAGTTGTACTAGCCCAACTTACTAAATATTATTCACTCGAATTAAGGTTGATTTTGGACATTTCCAAGGTTGTATATGAAGGGAACGCCGCTTTTTGAGTCACCACCCATAACGAGGACTTTGGGCATCTGAGCGCCGCCACTCCTCCAAGCTTCAATTGCTTCTTTTTGCAGAACTAACTGTCCTCCTTGGGCTTTGAGTGTCTCTGCTAACAGTCTTTGAGCTTCTGCCCTACCTTTAGCGCGATTCACATCTGCTTGTGCTTCTTGTTCTGCTTCCCGTGCTACATAAACGGCTCTTTGCGCCCGTTGTTCAGCAATTTGTTTTTCTTCCACAGCTCTTGCAAATTCTGGTGAGAATGCTAAATCAACTACGCTAGTATCTAACACAATTATCCCATATTTGTCTAAGCGATCGCCTAGCGCTTCATCAAAGTCTTCTTTCAACTCACTTCTTTTGGTAATTGCTTCTTCTACTGTTCTTCTAGCGGCTGCAATTTTAAATGCTTCTTGGGTCTGTGGTGCAATGATTTTCGATACAATATTTGCTAAGGTTCCTTGTTTCCTTCTAACTTCAACTACCTTAATGGGATCGAGGCGAAAGTTGATTGCAAATCTCGCAGATAAATTTTGCAAATCTTTGGTAGAACTCTCTGCTGGCACTTCAAATTTTTGCACCGTCAAATCATACACATCTATCACTGAGATAAAAGGCGGTTTTGCATGAATCCCTTCCAATAATGCCCCATCTCTCGCTTTACCTAAGATACTGATTACTCCTGCTTGTCCTGGGTTAATAATAATAAAGGAATTTAGTCCCAAAAGCACTAATGTTGCTAACACAATTCCTAAAACTGTGCTTTGCCAATTTCCAAATTGCTGATTTTTCAAATTCTTCTCTCCAATATGAGTTAGTCATTGGTCATTGGTCATTTGTCATGAATAGTTATTATTTTTCTTCTTGTTTTCCTTCTCTAGCCCATACTGCTGAGTAAAAAGTCTTACTTGCGTCTGGGTAAACTCAGTTACTAGTTTAAGCTTCTCATTAGTCTGTGTGAATCAACCCTTTAATTTGAATGGAAGTCTCTAATGTCCATCATTTGTGATGATATTAACCAATTAGAGCGGTTTATGGATGGAGGAGCGAATGATATTATCCAAGTTTCCACACCTGTTTTAGTTTATTGTTGCAAACATATATGCAAGTTACAGATGTAGTTGTTATTGGTAGCGGTATTGGCGGTTTGAGTTGTGCTGCTGTTTTGGCACGGTATGGCTTTGATGTAATAGTCTGCGAAAGTCATTCCATTGCTGGAGGCGCTGCTCATGCTTTTGAGCGCAATGGTTTCAAATTTGACTCGGGCCCGTCTCTCTACTCTGGACTGTCTTACAGCCCCTCTGCCAACCCTCTGCGGCAAGTCTTAGATGCAATTGGCTCGGAATTACCATGCGTAACTTACAATACTTGGGGTTGTTGTGTACCAGAAGGTGATTTTGATACGTCGGTTGGTGCGGAGCAATTTTGTGAAGTGCTGATGAAATTTCGGGGACATGATGCTGTAGCCGAATGGCAGGAACTCCAGCGCATTATGGAACCATTCGCTAGTGCAGCAACTTCCATACCACCGGCGGCATTACGCTTTGACTTTGGTGCAGCTAGAACTGTGGGCCCATTTATCCCATCTCTGACAAAACATCTGCCGAATATGATTAAGCTGACGGGCCCCTTCAGCCGGATTATGGATGGCGTTGTTAAAGATCCTTTTACCCGAAACTGGCTCAACTTGCTGTGTTTCCTGCTTTCTGGATTGCCCGCAGATGGCACTAGCGCCGCAGAGGTAGGATTTATGTTTGCTGACTGGTATCGCCCAGACGCAATACTTGAATATCCCATTGGTGGTAGTGGTGCTTTAGTTGACACCCTTGTACAAGGATTAGAGCGTCACGGTGGGAAGTTGATGCTGGGCGCTCATGTTGAAGAAGTGCTTGTAGAAGCGAATCGTGCGGTGGGTGTTCGTCTGCGCGATCGCTCCGAAATCCGGGCACGCCGAGCAGTAATTTCTAACGCATCGGTTTGGGACACACTGAAGTTACTACCAGAAAAGGCAATACCCAAACAGTACCGCGCTAAACGACAAGCAACACCTGAATGTGATAGCTTTATGCATTTACATTTAGGCATTGATGCTCAAGGATTACAGTCAAATTTGCGGTGTCATTACATCGTAGTTAATGACTGGGAATTGGGCATAACAGCACCTCAGAATGTTGTGGTGATATCAATTCCTTCAGTTCTCGATCCATCCTTAGCGCCACCAGGTAAGCACGTAATTCATGTTTATACTCCTGGTAATGAGCCGTATGCCATCTGGCAAGGAATGGATAGAAGGAACCAAGAATACGCCGAAAAAAAGCGATCGCGTTCAGAAGTAATGTGGCAAGCGCTAGAGCGCATAATTCCAGATATTCGCTCTCGTTGCGAAGTCACACTTGTTGGTACACCTCTAACTCACGAGCGTTATCTCCGTCGTTATCAAGGTTCCTACGGCCCAGCAATTCAGGCTGGAAGTGGGATGTTTCCTGGGCCTAGCACACCTTTAGCAGGGCTGATGTGCTGTGGAGACTCGACATTTCCCGGTATTGGTTTACCAGCAGTCGCCGCCAGTGGGCTGATTGCTGCCAATACCCTTGCACCAGTTAATAAGCATTTAGCAATGCTGCAAGATATCAAGTGCATTGAATAGCCTTAGCTTGAGAGAAAATAGTAATCAATTAGGACTTACGCATTGACAGGAAAAGCAAATATGATAATGGATTTCAGGCATTAAACCTTGATTTTTCAAAACTTTTTAGGCGATCACTATTTATCAAATGATGATTGATAAAAGCCTGAAACGACGTATTTTCTTTGATTTGCAGATAATAAATTTGTACAATGCGTAAGTCTTATAAATTTATCAATTAATTTTTGTATAAATTGCAATTGGGTCTATTGCAATATCAACTCTTCCTACGAATGCTGTTAATAGCTCAATCATATCTATTGTTCCTGCCATGCCAGGGTAATCTATTTTTTCTACTTTTCTTCTTGGGACAAATCCAACAATACTTACTTCAACGTCACCTGGCATAATATAACCTGTTCTTAATTGCTCCCTGGTCATACAAAGATTTTCTGGGTTTATAGATCCAATTGCATTTGAATCTCCTATTTTTGTATGTATTGTAATACTTCCTAGTGAAAAAGCTTTTAGCATTTTTAGCGCAATTTTAATTTCTTGTTCTTTTGCTTTTCTCTGATTACTATTTAATTGTGTTTGATTTAAGAATATTGATAATATATCTTTATCGGTAAATGTTTCTATAATTGAGTTCCAATCAAAAAATTTAGATGTTCCTGTTATTTTTATTAACGAAGAATATTCTTTTAAATCTAATTCACTTTTTATTTCTTTTAAAATTCCTTTTCTAATTAAACCTTCTTCAAAATCCAAATATCCATTATCATGATCTACTATATCTTCTGAAGAAGAATAAGAATATTCTTTAGTATCCGCATTTATTCCCTTTTTAAACCCCTTTCTAATTATTGTTTTGTCAATTGTTTTACCGCTTAATCCACCAGCTAAGTTTTTAGGGCCTATACTAATTTCTCCCTCTTTACCATCTTCCTGTATTTCTTCTGTATATTCTTCATCTGTACCTTGAGTTATTTTATTTGCTTCATTTTCTGTTAGTCGTTTAATTTGTACTATTCCATTTAATAATTGTGAAGAGTATGAATGCAATCTATTTCTATCTAAATAGATAAAATGTTTTAAATTAATATCTTCGATGTTTTCTATGAAATTGTTCTCTAACTCTTGCTCTTTCTTCATCAAATTTTTGTTTAGCTTTGTCTTTTTCTGTGTGTGATTGGTCTGATAATTTTACAATATCTTTTTCAAGGCTTGAGTTTTTATCTACGTCTGCCTCTTTCATCGTATTAACAATTTGGCGGGTTCCTTCGGCTATATAATGAGCCACCGCACTTACATCTAAACTTTTGTCAAAAGCTCGGTTAGTCATATTCCAGTTGTTTTTTGTCTGGATAATTCTAGTGTACTGTCTCTAGTTGATTTTCTTTGATCATTTACACGGATTTTTACGATGGCATGATTTAACTTGACGCTATCTATTGTATAGACCCCATTAAGCGCGGTTATATCCATATATAGCTCTTTCCTTAATATTACCCTTGCCGATGGGCTTAGTATCACACGCTAGCTTATCCAAGGGGTTAGAGGTTAATGGGCAACAGGTGCGATGACACAGCCCATCGGCAGCAGGGGGATATATATGTGATGTGAGGATGCGCTTAGTTGTCTCTGAAGATAAATTAGCTAAGAGCTAATCTCTTATCTGGAGAACGTTTCGAGCGTCTTTGGTTGGAAACGCTCTGATATAGTTAGCGAATTTGAGAACGTAATCTTTCTCGTAAGTTATTTGGGCTGCGATCGCAATAGCTGCCCCAAAGCTTCTCAAGGTTCATACAGCCCAGCAATTCAGGCTGGAAATGGAATGTTTCCCGGGCCTAGCACACCATTAGCAGGACTAATGTGCTGTGGAGACTCGACATTTCCCGGCATTGGTTTACCAGCAGTCGCCGCCAGTCGGCTGATTGCTGCCAATACCCTTGCACCTGTTAATAAGCATTTAGCAATGCTTAAAGATATCAAGTGCATTTAATTTTTCGAGTATAAAATCTAGTTGCCAAGAGAGCCGCACCTGCTGCCAAAACTGCTAGTACACTATCAGGTTCAGGTACGGCAGCAACTTCAGCATCAATTCGTGCAGTTCCAGCAAACAAACCTGTCAATTCAGGTTTTTGCAGGATATTAGCAAACTCTGGAGAAACCAGCAATTTAACATCAGGGATGGTTAAATTTTGACCATCAAATGCCACAGGTTCTGGAAGACTCAAATCAAACAAAATTGTATTTAAAGAATATGTGTCTCTTAAAACAAATCCGCTAGCATCTTTAACGGTACGTCCTGGAGCCAAACCAATTGAAAAATCACCAACAGTAATTTGATCGTTGAAGGTAACAGTCCCAGAGTGCTCGATTGTACCTGAGAGCGGAGTAAAACCGCCCTCATCGCTGAACGTAAAGTTGCTGGCTGGCTCGATGTTAAAGCCAACCAAATAATTGCTGGGAATTGGTGCGACTGTATTATGACTGCCTGTCAAGATTAGTCCGATATTTCTAAGAATATCCTCGTGGTCACGATCAATGCTAGTGACCCCAGATATCACTTTAAAAGTTGCAGCTTCTACCTCTATAGGTGCAATTGATATAAAAGCTGCTGTTGTACAAGCAAGAATCCCTGAAAAATGAAAAAAACGCATAAATCGTAACCCTGATTTTAGTAGTTAATTTTATCTAAAAAACACTCCTTATAAAACTAAAAACACTTTTATGAAATTTACATGAAGTAATTATCAAGCTAATAGCAAAATTTCAGTCTTAGAGTTATAAATACAAGGTTATATAGATGGGTAAAAATAAATGTCACTGCTTACAATAAAGCATAAGGTATGAAGTATAAGGCATTAGGTAGAAAAGATAATGAAATTATAGTTCCGTTTAATTATGTCTACTGCCAATTATTTAGCCTTAAACCTAAAAATTATGATGTGGTTAAGCATAAGTTTTATCTTTAATTATTAATAAGCTTATGTGAAGAGGTGAAACACTATGCCAAAAATTATTTATCTATTGATAAAGTAAATCTTAGAGGATGTTTGAAAAGTCCTTTCGTTGGTAGCAAAACGTTATCGATCCCCCCAGCACCCCTTAAAAAGGGGGGCTTTAATTCCGGTTCCCCCCTTTTTAAGGCATTAAACATCGGCATCAGGTTAAAACTTTCCAGCGCTCAGTGGCATCCTGAAAATGTACCACCAATGCTACAACTGTGCTGTGCCTATCTTAATGGTCAACTGGCTATTTGATGTTTTCGCAAAAATGGGATGCTCCTGATGTATAAGCAGATATTTTCTTAAAAAGAATCTCAATTTTTATCAAATTTTAAAATTTCACTTAAATTAAACAATTTTGGAGCCTCCTTACTGACAATTAATGGCAGCTTGCCATTCCATTTTTCTATTGCTTGCCTTTGCAGAATTTCGGGAGTTAAACCATCACGTAATAATCTGTGCGCCTCAGCCTCTCCTTTTGCTAAATTAACTTTTGCCTCAGCCTCTTTTGTTGCTTTCAGCGCGATAAACTCTGCTCGTTTTGCTTCTTGTTCAGCAATCTGCTTCGTCTCTACCGCCTCACCAAATCTTTCTGAAAAATGGACATGAACTAGAGAAATATCATCAACTGCAACGTGATAGCTACCCAATCGTGTGGATAATGCATCATCTACTCCACCTTTGACTTCTCCTCGTTTAGTAATAATTTCTTCAGCAGTATACTTTGCCATTACTGCTTTTAGCACTTCTTCAACTGCTGGGTTAATAATCCGAATAACTATATCTTGTTCATCTCCAATTTCTTGAAAGATGGCATTTGCTTCTTGGGGAACAATATGCCAATTGAGAGCGACATCGGTGAAAACATTTTGTAAATCTTTAGAAGAAGCCTCAGCCGAAATTTCCTGCTTTTGGACTCGAATACTTAACTTTTTTACAGTATTAACTACAGGAATAATTAAGTGAAGTCCTTCACCTAATATCTGGTTTTGTACTTCACCAAATTCCATCAAGACACCACGTTCACCTGCATTTACAATCACACAAGGCGTGAGAAAGAGAGTTATCAGGAACAAAAGAGCAGTCAGTTTACCGGCACTGTTAAAAGTTGGATTTTTTTTCATCTGTGTGAAACATGTATGCGTCTTGCATAGAGACACATATTTAGGAGTTGTAAGTTTCTTGTCGCCATGCTCTTATAACTTTGACTTTAAGTCAAATTTTATATCACTAAGCAGTTAATGTGTTGAATATATATAAGTAGATAATTAAGCCGCCAATGTGTACTTTACTACCCCAACTTGGAGATAGTGAAGCTTAGGATAGCTTTATATTTACCTAAATCACTGTAATAATATCTAAAAACCGTAGTATTTGAAAAGGTAAGTTGCCCTTAATGGACTAAAGCAGCAGGGAAAATCATACTTTTTCCAACCGATGTATTACATTTAGCTCGTCTTTTTGTTTACCAAACTCATTAGCTGCTTATCCAAGCCGATGAGGTAATCTCTACCGTAAGCCCCATTTTCTAAGCCTGTAACAAGATGATTGGAAT
>NZ_DASQZC010000262.1:0-3664 GCF_035638895.1 Nostoc sp.
CTCCTTATGCCGCAAGCTGCCTTTTCTACAGACGGCTATATTTAGGAGAATCCCAATGTCATTAAACGAAAATGCCCTTGAGCAACCAGCAAATTATTTGCTGGCAGTTCTGCCAGCCGTTGATTATGAGCGTCTTGTTCCACACCTGAAGCTCGTTCCGCTCCCACTTCGGAAAGTCCTTTACGAACCAGGCGAACCGATCACAAAGGTCTATTTTCCTAATAAAGCAGTGGTTTCTATCATCACCACTATGGAAGATGGCTCGACTGTAGAAGTTGGTTTAGTGAGTAATGAAGGCATGGTGGGTATGCCGATAATTTTAGGAGATGACACCACAACCACAACAGCATTTGTGCAGATTGCAGGCGTTGGAATGCAAATGGATGCAGATATACTCAGAAGCGAATTCAATCGGGGGGGAGCTATTCAAAGCCTGCTGTTGCGCTACGTGCAAGGTATGTACACTCAAATAGCACAAGGAGTTGCTTGCAACCGTCTTCATAAACTAGAGACGCGGCTGGCTCGGTGGCTGCTAACAGTTTCTGACCGTCTGGAATCAGAAGAATTTCCACTCACGCAAGAATTTATCTCACAGATGCTCGGTGTACGTCGCCCTGGTGTTACCGAAGCAGCTAACATCCTGAGCGAAGCCGGAATCATCAGCTACCACCGTGGTCAGATTAACATCTTGAATCGAGAGGCTTTAGAAAAAATCTCTTGCGAATGTTATCAGATTATAGAAGATGAATATGTCCGTTTATTGGGCAATAAGCCCAATAAACGGACAAAATAATTTTTTTGGATCTGCTATGTACCAAACCTTACAAACTCTAGCAACTGTGTTTATTTAATATTTTTGAGATTGTCCCCGTGTTTCTTTAGCGAATACACCTTTCGACATTAGGATCAAAACTTTAATCCTTTCCTTGTGCCCTAATCTGTCTTTTCTAAAGTCACCTACTTTTAAGGAGAGTGACTTTTAATGTCATTAGATAAAAACCTCTTTCAGCAACCATCAAATAAGCTCCTTGCAGCTTTGCCAGCCAGTGATTATGAACGTCTTGTTCCCCATTTGAAGCTGGTTGCGCTCCCATTACGGAAAGTCCTTTACGAAGCAGCCGAACCGATCGCACAGGTCTATTTTCCTCATAAGGCAGTGGTTTCTATAGTCACCGCTATGGAAGATGGTTCGACTGTGGAAGCTCGTTTAGTGAGCAATGGAGGCATGGTGGGTATCCCGGTAATTTTAGGAGACAACACCACAACCACAACAGGGCTTGTGCAAGTTTCGGGTGCTGCTATGCAGATAAATGCAGATATACTGAAAGCCGAGTTCAATCGAGGCGGAGCTATTCAAATCCTGCTGCTGCGCTACGTGCAAGCTGTATACTCTGAACTGGCGCAAGGAACTGCCTGTAACCGTCTCCATACACTGGAAGAACGGCTGGCTCGGTGGCTACTAATAGTTTCTGACCGTCTGGAATCAGAAGATTTTCCACTCACGCAAGAATTTGTCTCCCAAATGCTAGGTGTACGCCGTTCCGGTGTGACAGTAGCGGCTAGCACCCTCAGCCGAGCCGGAATGATCAGCTACCAACGTGGTAATATTAGCATCCTGAACCGAGAGGATTTGGAAGCAACTTCCTGCGAGTGTTATCAAGTTATACAAAATGAATTTGCTCGGTTACTGGGCAAAAAGTCTAGTAACCCAGCCAAAAAATTTTTTTGAGTTAGGTGTGCGAAACCGAACAGACGCGCAAAATTAACTTGATTTAAAATATTATGAGCAAATTTCTCATTTAATGTTCAGTGAGCGACAACCTTCTTAAGCCGCAAGTAAATAAGTTACTCGCGGCTTTGCCAACTAGTGATTATGAGCGCCTTATTCCGAACCTGAAGTTAGTTCCGCTTCCCACTCGGCAAGTCATTTACGAACCAGGAGAACCCATCACACACGTTTATTTTCCCCAACACGCAGTGATTTCTATAGTCACTAATATAAAAGATGGATCGACAGTGGAAGTTGGGATAGTGAGTAACGAAGGCATGGTGGGTATCCCAGTAATTTTAGGAGGCAAGACAACAACCACAAAAGCGTTTGTCCAAGTTGCGGGCGCTGGAATGCAAATGGATGCAGATGTCCTTAGAACCGAGTTCAATCGGGGCGGAGCTATTCAAAAGCTGCTGCTGCGCTATCTCCGAGCTATATATACCGAACTTACACAATCATGTGCCTGCAACCGTCTTCATACATTGGAAGAACGGCTGGCTCGTTGGCTTCTGACAGTATCTGACCGTTTGGAATCAGAAGAATTTCCGCTCACGCAAGAATTTATTGCTCAGATGCTCGGTGTACGGCGCTCCGGTGTGACAGTAGCGGCTAGCAGTCTCAGCCGAGCCGGAATGATCAGTTACCAACGTGGTCAAATTAACATCCTGAACCGAGATGATTTGGAAGCAACTTCCTGCGAGTGTTATCAAGTCATCCAAAAAGATTTTGCTCGGTTGCTGGGAATCAACCAAGGTGCGTAGGCGTAGCCCGTCGTAGACATCGCTAGTGAATAATATTAACTTACAATGTCCGCAACCGGACAGACATTTGCGAGTTAGTTCCATTAAAATTTAGTAAATTAGGCATCAAATGGCATTTACAAATACATGCGATTTGATGCATTGCATTTGCTACTCAAAGTCTTCTAGCTTCATGGCGGTGAGAATTAATGTCTAATCAGTCGATGTCTTTTAAAGGTCTGCGATTGCTCGTTGTAGACGACGACGCTGATACGAGAACCTTACTTACCTTCCTATTTGAAATAGACGGAGCAGAGATTATTACAGCTACTTCGGCAGGTGATGCTCTAGAAATTATGTCATTTTTTAAACCAGACATATTAATTAGTGACATTTATTTACCTGATGAGAACGGCTGCTCACTGCTCACGAAGGTCAGAAATATAGAAGCAAAGCGAGGGAGGAAGATTCCAGCTATTGCTCTGACGGCATCTGCTTTCGACGAAGACCGTAATCGTGCATTATTAGCAGGTTATGATATATACTGTTGCAAGCCGATAGACATAGACGAATTAGCTTCTATAGTTGCTAGTTTAGCTAGACTCGAACAATACGCTTGACATATTTGGACGTATAAGTAAGGAGCCAGTAAGCAAAAAAGCTTTTACTAAATTTTATTTATTTTTGTAGGAATCTTTTAAATGATTTCAACGTGAATTCGACGGATTATATATAGTAATCCTAAATCATTCGTGAAAAGTTAGATCCCCGACTTCTTAAAGAAGTCGGGGATCTGGACAGTCTGATTTCAACCTGAATTCGACGGATTATTATAGTATCCGCTTAATTAGATCAATCATAAAGACCTCTCCCTGATTTTGCTACGCAAAATCGTCCCTCTCCGATTCGGAGAGGGGCAGCGTTGAACTTTAGTTAAAGGCAGGGAGAGGTTTATCGAACTCACGTTGATTTTATTTTTTCTTAATTTCGCTACCAGCAAAAACCTTTTGAAAACACAGAGATATAAAATATACTAAGAGTAAATACAGAGAAAACTGAAATAGTTATCTCTGATTACTCATTTTTTCATATAAAGGGGTGCATTATGGAATATCTTGCTTATTCTCAGATGTTTATTGCTCAAGAAGAGGCA
>NZ_DASQZC010000263.1:0-29817 GCF_035638895.1 Nostoc sp.
TAATTCGTAATTAAAAGGGTACAGCAGCCCACACTAAATTAAAGATTTAGTGATTAACAAGACAATGGAGGGTGTAACCCCCCACTGATTGCAACTACGAATTAAGGTAGCGTAACTTAAAGCCTTCTCTTCTCCCTTGGCGCCAGCCTCTCCCTTTGGGAAAAGGGGAGATTCTACGCCAACATCCAGAGCGAGTTCTTGATTGTCAGGATTAATTACGAATTATTTTGACTTTGGCTTTAAAAAATAGTACAGCGTTCAGTTTTAGTTTTGTTTCAGGTGAGCCGAAATAGGCTCTATGAGTAGCTAGCGTGCATCTGGAAAAAGGGAATTGAGAAAATATTTAGCTTCACAATATAAAAAAGAAACTGTCAGGGCAAAAATGATGTCTTGGCGGAGGTAAGTTGTCTAACACCGCATAAATACATAAAAAATACGCAAAAATTTTAACACGGGTGAACTAACAAAGTAAAACCGAAGTTAAAATTTTTTTTCCCTAAATTTCGGTGCTTGTATATTTTTCCATCGCTGAATTTAGAAAATTTTTCCCATAACGTAGTAGCAAAATTGGTAACTCAATACTTCAGGAACAGGGTATGAATAATAAACCGATGAATCATAACCAACAAATCACAGCAAATATCAACTCAAAAGATACCTATCAGGGGCAAAAGTGGTTAGTAGAGGAACGAGATGCCTGTGGTGTGGGTTTTATTGCTCATCGCCAAAATCATACTAGCCACGAAATTGTCGAAAAAGCCTTAGCTGCTTTAACCTGCTTAGAACACCGGGGAGGTTGTAGCGCCGATCAAGACTCTGGCGATGGTGCTGGAGTACTGACAGCGATCCCTTGGGAGTTGTTTCAACAAGACTTTGCCGAAAGTGGAAAGGAACTTCCATCCATCAATAATATAGCTGTTGGGATGATCTTTCTACCACAAGGCCAGGAAGCAGCACAAAAAGCTAGAGCGGCAGTTGAGCAGGTAGCTGCTGAAGAAAAATTCACTGTACTTGGTTGGCGAGTTGTGCCAGTGCAACCTGATTTGCTTGGGGTACAAGCAAGAGAAAATCAACCCCAGATTGAACAAATTTTGTTAGCTTCTGTTGACAAAAGCGGCGATGAATTAGAACGACAGTTGTATATTACCCGCCGTCGAATTAGTAAAGTTGCAACCAACATCTCAGAAGAATTTTATATCTGCTCGTTGTCAAGCCGCACAATTGTCTATAAAGGCATGGTGCGTTCTGCCGTATTGGGCAGCTTTTATGACGATTTAAAGAATCCAGCTTACAAAAGCGCCTTTGCTGTCTATCACCGCCGCTTTAGTACCAACACAATGCCCAAGTGGCCACTAGCTCAACCAATGCGGCTTTTGGGTCACAACGGCGAAATCAATACTTTGTTGGGTAACATCAACTGGATGATGGCACGAGAAGCTAGCCTGAATCATCCTATATGGAGCGTTGGCGCAGCCTCTCCGCAGGAGACTCGCATCAAGGAACTCAAGCCATTAGTTCATATTGATAACAGCGACTCAGCTACCCTAGACAATGTGCTGGAATTGCTGGTTTGCTCTGGACGCAGCCCTTTGGAAGCTTTAATGATTATGGTTCCAGAGGCTTACCAAAATCAGCCTTCTTTAGCTGATTATCCCGAAATTGTTGATTTCTACGAATATTACAGTGGTCTGCAAGAAGCGTGGGACGGGCCAGCACTTTTAGTATTTAGCGATGGCAAAAAAGTTGGTGCAACTCTAGATCGTAATGGCTTAAGACCGGCTCGCTACCTGATCACCAAAGACGACTACATTGTAGTAGCTTCCGAAGCTGGTGTAGTGGACTTTCCAGAAGCCGATATTGTCGAGAAAGGTAGACTCGGCCCAGGACAAATGATTGCCGTGGATTTAGTAAATCATGAAGTCCTAAAGAATTGGGAGATTAAGCAGCGCATTGCCAAGCAGCACCCTTATGGAGAATGGCTGCAACAGTATCGTCAAGAACTCAAACAAATTGTTAGTAGTCAGTCGGCACATCTAAATGGAAATGGACATCTGGCTGCTGAGAATGGTAATGGGCATAGTAGAACTAACAAAATTGACAAGCAAACATTGCTTCAGTTGCAAACTGCCTTTGGCTACACCACAGAAGATGTAGAAATGGTGATTCATCCAATGGCGATCGGAGGTTCAGAGCCGACTTTCTGCATGGGTGATGATATTCCTTTAGCAGTGCTGTCAACAAAACCCCACCTGCTTTATGACTATTTCAAACAGCGTTTTGCTCAGGTGACAAATCCAGCGATTGATCCCCTGCGGGAAAAGCTAGTGATGTCTTTGAAAGTAGAACTGGGTGAACGGGGTAACTTATTAGAACCCAAGCCAGAATATGCTCGGAGATTGAAGCTGGAATCACCAGTGTTAACTGATGGTGAGTTAGAGGCAATTAAGCTGTCAGGATTTGCCACTGCTGAGTTGTCAACCCGATTTGCGATCGCTACCGGCCCTGAAGGATTAAAGGCCGCAGTCCAATCTTTACAAGCACAAGCAGCCCAATCAGTCCGCGCAGGTGCAAAAATTTTAATCTTAAGCGATAAGGCAAATGACGGTATCAGCCCAGAAGATACATACATTCCTCCCCTATTAGCAGTGGGTGCTGTACATCATCACCTAATTCGAGAAGGGCTGCGAATGAAAACATCCCTAATTGTCAATACTGCCCAATGCTGGAGTACTCATCACTTCGCTTGTCTCATCGGCTACGGCGCTGGTGCAGTTTGTCCGTATATGGCTTTGGATACGGTGCGTGATTGGTGGTCTGATCCCAAAACTCAAAAGTTAATGGGTGTAGAAAAAATTCCCACCCTCACCCTAGAACAAGCTTTAGGAAACTATCGCAAAGCAGTAGAGTCAGGTTTGCTAAAAATTCTCTCCAAGATGGGAATTTCTCTGCTCTCCAGCTATCAAGCAGCCCAAATCTTTGAAGCTATTGGTATTGGTGGAGATTTAATCGAACTGGGATTCCGGGGTACGACTTCCCGGATCGGTGGTTTGAGTGTTAGCGAACTAGCTGATGAAGTGCTTTCCTTCCACTGCAAAGCTTTCCCAGAAGTGACGACCAATAAGTTACAAAACCTGGGCTTTGTGCAGTACCGTCCTGGCGGCGAGTACCACATGAATAGCCCAGAAATGGTTAAGGCGCTGCATAAGGCTTTAGATGGCAAAAACTACGACCACTACGAAGTTTACAAGAAGCATCTTCAAGGTAGGCCAGTAACAGCCTTGCGTGACTTGCTAGACTTCCAAGGCGATCGCACCCCAATTTCTCTAGAAGAAGTAGAGTCAGTAACTGAAATTGTCAAACGTTTCTGCACCGGTGGCATGTCTTTAGGTGCTTTGTCAAGAGAAGCCCATGAAACTTTAGCGATCGCCATGAACCGCATTGGCGGTAAATCTAACTCTGGAGAAGGCGGCGAAGACCCAGTGCGCTATACAGTTTTAGATGATGTAGACGAGTCTGGTCACTCGCCAACCCTACCTCATTTAAAAGGATTGCGGAATGGTGATCAAGCTTATAGTGCCATCAAGCAAGTTGCATCGGGACGCTTTGGTGTCACGCCAGCGTACCTAGTCAACGCCAAACAAATTGAAATCAAAATTGCCCAAGGTGCTAAACCTGGGGAAGGTGGACAGCTACCAGGCCCCAAAGTGAGCCAATACATTGCGATGTTAAGGCGCTCGAAGCCAGGTGTGACGCTGATTTCACCACCACCGCACCACGATATCTATTCCATTGAAGACCTAGCACAACTAATTTTTGATCTGCACCAAATTAATCCCAAAGCCAAGGTGTCGGTAAAGTTAGTTGCAGAAGTTGGCATTGGCACGATCGCTGCTGGTGTAGCCAAAGCAAACGCTGATATTATCCAGATTTCTGGACATGATGGTGGTACAGGTGCATCGCCACTCAGTTCCATTAAACATGCTGGTTCACCGTGGGAACTGGGTTTAAGTGAAGTGCATCGCGTCTTGATGGAAAATAGCCTGCGCGATCGCGTGATTTTACGTGTGGATGGCGGACTAAAAAGTGGCTGGGATGTGGTAATAGGTGCATTGATGGGCGCTGAAGAATTCGGTTTCGGCTCCATCGCCATGATTGCTGAAGGTTGTATCATGGCGCGAGTTTGCCACATGAATACCTGCCCTGTGGGTGTTGCTACTCAAAAAGAAGAACTCCGCAAGCGGTTTACGGGAATCCCGGAACAGGTTGTTAACTTCTTCTACTTCATCGCCGAAGAAGTGCGTAGTTTGTTAGCACGACTTGGCTACCGTTCTTTGTCAGAAATCATTGGACGTGCAGATTTGTTGAAACTGCGCCCAGAAGCAAAACTCACCAAAACGCAGTCATTGAACCTGGACTGTTTACTGAAGCTACCAGATACCAGAGACAATCGTAGTTGGTTAGTGCATGAAGAAGTCCACAGCAACGGCGTGGTTTTGGATGACAAGATGCTTGCCGATCCCGACATTCAGACTGCCATTCGGGATCAGTCCACTGTTACCAAGACTTACCCTATTGTCAATACTGACAGAACAGTAGGCACAAGATTAGCGGGAGCGATCGCTTCTCAATACGGTGATAGCGACTTTGAAGGACAAATTAATCTCAACTTTACAGGTAGTGTTGGGCAAAGCTTTGGTGCGTTCAACCTCCCCGGCATAATTCTGAACCTGGAAGGAGAGGCAAACGACTACGTAGGTAAAGGGATGCATGGTGGTGAAATCATCATCAAACCTCCAACGGATGCTACCTATAACGCATCACAAAACGTGATAGTTGGCAATACGTGCCTCTATGGTGCTACTGGTGGCATGTTATTTGCCAACGGTTTAGCAGGAGAGCGCTTTGCTGTGAGAAACTCCAAAGCCATAGCAGTGATTGAAGGCGCTGGGGATCACTGCTGTGAATACATGACTGGTGGTGTGATTGTTGTCCTCGGCAAAGTAGGACGTAACGTAGCAGCTGGAATGACTGGTGGACTGGCGTACTTCTTAGATGAAAAGGACTCGTTTCGTGAGTTAGTCAACCCGGAAATTGTCAAAATCCAACGGGTGATTACAGAAGCAGGTGCAAAACAACTGCAAGAGTTAATCAAAACTCATGCGGAACGCACTGGTTCACCAAAAGCGAAGAAAATTCTGCAAAACTGGCAAGAATTTTTGCCGAAATTCTGGCAGTTAGTTCCGCCTTCTGAAGCTGATAGTCCAGAAGCCAATCCTGAACAAAAAACAACTGAGTTTAGTTTAGTAAGCAGTCATTAAGAGACTTACAACAAATAAATTATCCAATCTTGCGGGGCAGGCTTTTCGGCCTGCCTTTTGATAAAACAAGGTTTTCAGCGCCAAAAAACTTTCGTAGTATTCATGTAATAAGGCTAAACCCGGTTTCCTGTGACAATGGTTCTTATACTTTGAATAAGCAAAATACCCCAAGGGAAATACCTTTGATACCAATTTAATGTGAAGTTGCACATATCTTGATCCCCCTAAATCCCCCTTAAAAAGGGAGACTTTGATGGATGTTTTTCCGGTTCCCCCCTTATTAAGGGGAGCCAGCACGGTCTTGGGGTTTCCCCAAGTGGAGCGACTGGCGTGGGCTAGGGGGGATCGAATTCTATGCAGCTTTATAAAAAATTGGTATGAGGTATAAGCATAATTGTTTAAAAATAAAGTTTATATTCTTAGATAATCATTCACTCCCCGGCAAAATCTATGAAAACCTTGATTTCTCGTTAAAAGGTGGAGAGGAGTATGAACGGTTACATTTTTTCAGAAAACAGGCATTTTAATCAAAAAAAATAATTTTAGTGTTTAGCCAATTACTATTAACTAATTACCTATAATTAATAATTATTACTTTTTCTTAGCAATCAACTTTTGGTCTGCATCTTCCATTTCTAAAAGCTCTGGAATAGTAACAAAACGATAGCCTTGCTTTCTCAAGTTGCTAATAATTTCTGGTAAAGCTTGCACAGTTCTGGAACGGTTACCGCCACCATCATGCATTAAGACAATACCACCAGGTTTTGAATCTCTAATCACGTTATTTATTAACTTTGGTACAGTTGGCAACTTGTAATCTATGGAGTCAGCTGACCACATCACCACAACATATTTTCGGCCTTTCGCATAAGCTGCTAAACCATTGTGCAGCATGCCACCAGGCGGTCGGAAGATATTTGTTTTAGCACCTGTAACTTGATAAATGAGGTCTGTTGTGCGATCTATTTCAAAAGCAGCAGCTTGTGGATTCATGAAGTGATACCAGTGATGCCAAGTATGGTTGGCAATGACGTGACCTTGAGTTACAATTTGCTTTCCTAATTCTGGATAATTTTTTAGGTTCTGCCCAACAACAAAAAACGTCCCTTTGATATTATTTGATTTCAGAATATCTAGCACTTGCTCTGTGGTCTGTGGCCAAGGGCCATCATCAAAGGTGAGAGCAATTACTTTCTCCCCTTTAGTAAGTTTTGCAGCGTTAATTACTGCCCCTTGAAAACGTGATGGTAGAGAGTAGGCTAGTCCCTTTACTTGTGCTCCTTGCTGCCAACTTGTAAGCATTGCCACTTTTAATTTTTCAATGCGCTGCTGAGTTCCAGCGTTTGCAGCTATATTCTTGACATTTATACTCTGTCTATTCTGAGCCTCCGAAGGATTTGGCCTTAGAAGCATCATGAAAGCAAGGCTAAAAACACCACATAAGGCAAGCAGTGCAATTAATATTCCTTCTGGCCACAGAACCGACTTATTGTTTTCCACCTCATAGCTCCTTCAAATATCGAACCATCAACCACGTTATGACGGTACGTCATAGCACATTTTTTTAGATATCTTAGATATCATCTGTTTTCTGGTAATCCTGAAAATTAAAATTGGGAATAACGACAATTCAAAATCGATAAGACAGGCTATACAGCTTTAACTGAAATCTAGATGCTCTAGATTTGGGCGATCGCTTATACAATATTTGATACTGTTTAATGTCAATCCATTTATAAAAGGCGAGGTCTGAACTTCCACATTCTGACCGCTAGCTCTAAGAAGGAGCGCAATCGAATAATTAATGACACCCCAAAATCCTCTTTATTGTTAAGGCAGCATTATCCTTTTAAGTTTTATAACTTTGCAAAAAAGATGTAGCTCAACTCTCATGCCTACAATTTGCATTTTTTGTGAGCTGAAATTTTTATAGCAAGACTTTCTGACAGGAAAGCTGTATAACTTGTAGCTGAGTAAATTATTTAATTAACATACAAAACTACTTACAAGGAGCAGGGTATCTGTCAGAAAAGAGTCTAATAAACTATCAGTTCTATTCTTGATAAGATATATCTTACTGCCTGCTGCCATTCCTTCCTTTTTAAGAAAAAGTTAAATTTTTAACTTAGAGAATGTTGCATTGAACTTTCTATAAGATAGACAGACGAAAATTGATTAAGTATAGTTTCTCATTGCCAAGGGGTATTTATTCGTTAATCTAGATACTTTTAAGTCATTCAGCAAAAATGATTTTATCAGCAGCTTAACTCTGTTTTTGATGCTGATACTTAAGCCTAAATTACTAGTAGCTTTTTGTCTGTTAATCTTCTTCTTGATAGTAAGGGAGATATATATTATTAATAGTACAATTTAGTATATAGTGTCACAGTAAAATTACGCAATTTATTCACATCTTTATAGCCATACTGTTAAAGTAGTCGTTGAATAGTATATATCTATACTAAAATAATAATTCAGTAGAATCAGTTGATGTAAAATTCAAAATATGCAAGTTTTTTGAAATATACGTAGTCGCGTGATACAAATAAAATGATGCAACCTGAAACCCAATATTCATTGGGGTGTTGCCTCTCATGCTTCGCTGCGCGACGCTGACGCGAACGACCCAAAGTACAAAATTTATTCCTCTAATTTAGCTGTGCTAGGCCACTACATATACTTAAATTTTTTCATGCAATCAAATCGGATTACTATATTTAAGGCATTCGCTAAGGGACTTGCAAATAAAAAAATACTTGATTTGTTGTGGGGTGAGCCAAAAACAAAAGCCCGCCTTGGACTACGGGCGCTCGTGTCGCCCACCCCACAAGATTGGGTAATTTATTTGTTGGAAGTCCCTAAATTGTATTTGCCTTTCAATTAGCAATTTTCTGCTCAAAGAAAAAACCGACTGGCTGTATCACTCTACCAATCGGTAACTGCTTTTTTAGCAGTAGGAAGCAAAATTGAAAATCATCTCATAACTTGCCTTATAATTGCAGCAATTAGAATTAAGATTTTTAATTATCTATCTAAAAACCCTAATCATCAGCTTATTTTGCCTTAAACAGGTCATAGTTGATTTACAGTAGTTTTGCTTGTCTTTGGTAGATGCGATAATTGTATTATTTAAAATTTAGTATGGATTTATGCAGAATCCATCATGTTTCTTAGTATACCTTTTGAGTCAAAATAATCAAGGTATTTGTTCCACTTCTTAAACTGGCTAGAAACTTTTATGATTCCTCACGAAAGTGATGCAAAAGAAGAGCGTGCGTCGTTAAAAGTATGGCGTAGTTGGCAAGAAAATCTGATTTTAATTGCGATCGCATTGTGTTTGGCATTTTTTATCAGGACTTTTATCGCCGAACCCCGCTATATACCTTCTGATTCGATGCTGCCTACCTTACATACAGGCGATCGCTTGGTAGTTGAAAAAATATCCTACCATTTTCACCCTCCCATAACTGGGGATATTATTGTTTTTCAGCCACCCGCAGAACTACAACGTCGAGGATATCCCAAAGACCAAGCCTTCATTAAGCGGGTTATTGGCCAGCCTGGTGAGGTAATTAGTGTTGCTTCTGGCAAAGTCTATCTCAATGGTCAAGCCTTGGCAGAAGACTACATCGCTGAACCCCCAAATCAGCCATATCAACCAGTGAAAGTCCCAGAGGATGAGTTTTTTGTCATGGGAGATAACCGCAACGATAGTAATGACTCTCGTTATTGGGGCTTTTTACCCAGAGAAAATGTCATTGGTCGAGCAGCGTTTCGCTTTTGGCCTCTTGATCGTATTGGGTTCATTTAATCAATTTTGGATTTTAGATTTTAGATTTTTCCTTTGATCGAAAATCCAAGTTGCACTGTAAGGGTATCAAAAGTGTGACTAAAAATCTAAAATTGGCGGAGTTAGGAGTTATTTTAAAACTTCTAACTTAAAACCTTAAATAATACATCAGTTGAGCGATCGCATCACCAGGTAACTCTAAACGCCGTTGGAAATCAGCCAGGTTACGGTAAGGCCCGGCTGATTGCCGATTTTGAATCACTGCTTGCGCTAAGGACAAATCAATAAATGGAATTTGGGCTAACTTTTCAACTGTTGCTGTATTTGGATTGATTAAATGGGCCGGACTTTCTAAAGATTCATGGTCATAGTAAATAAAATTCAGCAGAGGCTTTAATGGTTCCAGGCGCGGCGCTGGTACAGCCAAAGCCGCAGCGATATCTTCAATACAGTAAAATTTAACACCCGAACGCGAAAGTTCTACAAGCGATCGCGCTTGGTGAATTGACAAACCTGGTAAGCGTAACCAATCATCTACAGTCGCTTGATTAGCATCAATGCGGATACCTAATTTAGCCGCTAGCTGAATTTCTTCCCCAGATTGTAGACGATAGTAAGGATCGTTGAGGAGCTTGGCGCGGAGTTTTTGCAGCCTGGGGTTCAAAGGTAGCCAATTATTCATGTTGTCGCTTACCTCAAGAAATCTGGTCTAGCAATTGGCGGCGCTTTTGCTCAAATTCATACTCTGAAATTAGCCCATCCTGGCGCAGAGCATCTAATTCACGCATTGCCTCAGCGATCGCTCCTACCTGATTACTCGCCTTTTGTGAGTTTCTTGTTGCTGACTTACCTAGATTAAAATTTTGATCAAAAACTTCTTCATCTTGGGCTAAATACCAAACTCCCTCAATGGCACTAGCTACCTTGGGGATCGGTGTCCATGAAAGCAACACATATAAAACACCCCACAACGGCTGTCCCAGATAGAATTTATGTAATCCTGAAATTGTCAGCGTGCCGGAAAAAGCTAAAACAGCAGCAACACTTCGACTTTTGCGCTTAGTCAACATATTTTTAATAAATATACCAATACCATAGTTCCGACAATTAGACAGTCAACTACTCTGCCTTACCCTTTAGACCTTTAGATGAGAATTCCCAGACATAATTTAGTATTTGCAGAAATTTGAGTAAGTTTCACATGACTGTGCATTGAGCTTTGATGCTAATTTTAAGTTTTTAACAGCTTAATTACTACTATGTCACAGACCTTCCTACCGCCAAAATGGCTTCAACAGCTTTGTGATCCTTACGCTGTATTAGGAATTTCTGTAATTGCTGACGATCGCCAGATTCTCAAACGCTATCACACTTTAGCGAAGCTGCTGCATCCCGATCGCTATACCAAAAGCTGCAATCCAGACAAAGAATTAGCAACGGCAATATTTAGCCATTTAATCAATCCAGCTTATGAACAACTGAAACATCGAGATAAGCGCTTGATGGCGATCGCTATGCTGCGATCGCTTGCAAAAGGTTCTGAGCAGAAGCCTTTGTCTTCTCAAAGTGCCATAGCTCAGAAAATTATGGAAATGTCTACACCCCAAGCAGAATTATTTTACGAAGAAGCGATCGCCTGCTATGCAGAAGATCAATACAAATCATTAGATCAGTTTTATCAGGTAACGCAACAAATTAGTACACTAAATTTAGTATACTTACGGTTGCATAAACCAGACCTTATATTAAAACAAAAAGCTGTTAGCATCCTCCCTGAGGTAGAAGTTAAGCCAGTTGAATTGACATTATATGAAAGAACTGATGTCAAACCAGTTTTGACAAACTACGCTCAACGTCACTACCAACGAGCAATGGAGTATGTCAGGCTAGCCAAATGGCCTCTAGCCGTGCAAGAATTGCGCGATGCCATCAAATTAGAGCCAAATAACAGCGACTATTATGCCTTATTAGGTTTGGTACATCTCAAACAGAAATGTATCGGGATGGGCAGGGTTTACATCCATCAAGCATTAAAACTGAATCCGCAAAATTCACTAGCTTTGAAATACGCTCCCGAAGTGAAAATTCAATCTGGTAAAAACACCAATCCTAAATCAATGGCTACGGCTATGAGTTTTGCGGCTTTATTAAGTCGGTTTACTCAAAAGAAAGGTTCTCAAGTCAAGTGTTGAAATTTCGGTAACAAACCGTACTAAAACCGAAGCTTCGTTACTAGATTACTCTCCTAGACTAAAATAATAATAGAAGTAAAGCTATTAAGCTGCTGAGTCTGGACACTCAGTTTAATATAAGCAATATGGGATTCTTCGATTCTGAGATAATTCAGCAAGAAGCAAAACAGCTGTTTGAGGATTATCAAGCACTAATCAAGCTTGGTAATAACTACGGCAAATTTGATCGCGATGGCAAAAAGCTATTTATTGAGCAAATGGAAGCCATGATGGATCGGTATCGCATCTTTATGAAGCGCTTCGAGCTATCAGAAGATTTCATGGCACAAATGACAGTAGAACAACTGAAAACACAGTTAGGTCAGTTCGGTGTCACCCCACAGCAAATGTTTGACCAAATGCACCTCACTTTAGAACGGATGAAAGCCGAACTAGAAAAACAAGCCTAGTCAATTTTAGATTTTAGATTTTGGATTAATTGCCAATCCAAAATCCAAGTTGCGCTGGAAGCGCACCAAAGGTGCGACCCAGAATCTAAAATTATTGTGACTTAGGCCGAGGAAACTGGGAAGGTGGCTTAAAGTTTTCTACTGGTACATTCTTAAGCGCCTTCTCCATAAAATCTTTCCAGATGGGAGCAACCATACCGCCACCCGTAGCACGACTAGCTAATTGTTTGTTGTCGTCCCTTCCTACCCAAACAGCAGTGGTTAGTTGTGGCACAGTGCCAACATACCAAATATCCTTTTCTGAGGAAGTTGTACCTGTTTTCCCAGCGCTTGGACGAGCTATGGCAGCACCTTTACCAGTACCATTAGTAACTACCGATCGCATCACATCAATAATTGCTGCCGATGCCCAAGGATCGAGAACTCGCTGTGGTTTAGGGGTGTTATCTAATAACACGTTACCACTACTATCGGTGACACGGGCAATTATAGTGGGTGGAGATTGCCAGCCATAATTAGCAAAGGTTGCATAGGCACTAGCCATTTCCAGGGGAGTAACACCAATTGCACCTAGAGGAAGAGAGCTAACAGGTTCCATCGGACTCATAATGCCCAAGGTGCGGCAGGTTTCTATGACTCTATTCATCCCCACAGCCTTACCAATCTTGATCACAGGAATGTTACGTGACTGGGCTAAAGCTGTGCGGATTGGCATAGCTCCGCTAAAACCCCCATCATAATTTCTGGGAAAGTACCAACCGTCACCATCTCGATAACTGACTGGGGCATCTACCACCGTTGAGTCTGGCCCATACTTACCAGTAGCAAAAGCAGTATAATATACAAACGGTTTAAAGGAAGATCCAGGCTGACGTTGAGATTGAGTTGCACGATTGAATTCACTGGTCTTAGGATCTACACCACCCACTAGTGCTTTGATAAAATGCGTGCGCGGATCAATTGCTACCAAGGCAATTTGATTCTTAGATAATCCCTGCCCAAGGAGTGATTTATGCCACTTACCAACAGTTTCCTCTGCCATGATTTGGAAGTTGGCGTCAACTGTAGTTTGTACCCGCATCCCGCCTTTGAGTAGTGTCTCACGCCCAAACTTTTTAGCCAACTCCTGCGCTACGGTGTTCGTTACATAAGGTAGGGCACTACCTTGAAAGGATTTGATTC
The DNA here is from genome assembly GCF_035638895.1 of Nostoc sp. GTDB lineage: Bacteria > Cyanobacteriota > Cyanobacteriia > Cyanobacteriales > Nostocaceae > Nostoc. The sequence goes on from NZ_DASQZC010000263.1 coordinate 12,932, forward strand.
TACCAAGTTTGATTTCTTGTTTAAGGGCATTGTCGTACTCTGACTGGTTGATCCAGTTCAAATCCAGCATCCGTTTTAGCACTTCTTTTTGTTGCTGTTTTGCTAGCTTCATACTCGCAAACGGGCTGAATTCTTCTGGTGCTTGGATCAAACCCGCCATCATTGCTGACTCACCCAAGCTTAAATATTCTGCTGACTTATTAAAGTAACTGCGGGCTGCCGTTTGTACACCATAATTGTTATGACCCCAATAAACTTGATTGAGGTACATTTCTAATATTTGGTCTTTAGTGAGAATTTGTTCTAACCGAATTGCTAGCACCCCCTCTGCTAACTTACGGGTAAAGACACGCTTGCGAGATAAAAATAGATTTTTTACCAATTGCATAGTAACAGTAGAGCCGCCCTCTTTGACTCCACCTGCTACAGCGTTAACTACTACAGCACGGCCAACACCAGTAGGGTTGATACCGTGGTGATCGTAGAAGTGGCTATCTTCACTTGCTAATACTGCCCGTTTTAAATTCGGGGAAATTCTATCCAGGGGCACAACTTCCCGGTTGGCTTCCCCGTGGATACTGGTTAAAAGTTTACCCTTAAGGTCATAGATGTAAGTTGTTTCTGAGGGAAAAAAGTTACGTAGCTGTCTTACATCTGGCAAATTGCGGAAACTAATGGCTAAACCAACTAGTCCTCCGGCTACAATGGAACTTGCCAGCATGGTCATTGAGAGGAGAGTACCGCCAGTTACCTGACCGACTCCTTTTAAAAACTCAAAACCTGATGAAGCCCGACGTTGTGGCTGTTTATCTTCAAAAGTCCTAGAAGACGACACGGCGATTTCACTTCCTCATTTGTAAATTTAACTGTAATTGATTGGACGAAGCAAGGCGGTTAATTTTTTGCAATTATAGTAGTTTGGCAGATGAGAAAGTGGATAAATTGCAAGTGTTTATAACCAATTTAACTTCTGGTGTGCAAAACATAGCTAACAGTGGATTTTCTAGTATGACGCAAGATTTAGCTTGGCTGCGTCGTGGTGTGGTAGAAGTTTTCCCACAACCAGTTGATGTTAACAGTGAAAGTTTAGAAAAGCGCTTGTTAACTACAAACCAACCTTTGAGGATCAAATTGGGCATTGATCCTACAGGTACTGATATTCATCTTGGTCATAGCATACCAGTACGGAAACTGCGAGCGTTTCAAGATGCAGGACATATAGCAGTTCTGATTATTGGCGATTTTACAGCACGTATTGGCGATCCGACAGGTAAATCTGAAGTGCGTCGTCAGCTTACAGAAGCAGATGTAGCCCAAAATGCTCAGACTTATCTTGACCAAGTACGTCCTATCTTGGATTTTGACACACCAGGAAGGTTAGAGGTGCGTTATAACTCCGAATGGCACTCTGGGCTAAACTTAGAGAAAATTTTGGAGTTACTCTCGACGATGACGGTGGGGCAGATGTTAGCGAAAGAAGGATTTGCCGATCGCTATAAAAAAGAGAATCCAATTTTTATCCATGAGTTCCTATACCCGTTAATGCAAGGTTTTGATTCCGTTGCCGTTGAGGCAGATGTGGAATTAGGAGGGACTGATCAAAAATTTAACATTGCTGTGGGCAGAGATTTGCAGCGTCATTTTGGTCAAAAGCCACAGTTTGGGATGCTAACGCCGATTTTGATTGGCACGGATGGGGTGCAAAAAATGTCCAAGTCTTTAGGTAATTATATTGGGTTGTCGGAACATCCGGGGCAAAAATATCAGAAGTTACAAGGGGTTCCAGATAATCTGCTGGAACAGTATTTTGAACTGCTGACGGATTTACCCTTGGATAATCTGCCAGAAAATCCCCGCGATCGCCAAACACTTTTAGCATGGGAAGTTGTCAAACAGTACCACGGCGAACAAGCAGCCCAAGAGGCTAAAGAAGCCGCCCAAAGCGGTGGAAAGGAAGGTGCAGTTCCAGAATTCTCTCTAGCTGAGGTATCGCATCCCGCTAAGTTAGCCTATATTCTCAACGTCACTGGCTTATGCAAAAGTACAGGGGAAGGTAAGCGAAAAATTCAAGAAGGTGGAGTGCGCTTAGATGGCGATCGCATTACCGATGTTGATACTACTTTTGCTGAACCCGCCCAGTTACAAGGTAAGGTTTTACAAGTTGGGAAAAATAAGTTTGTGCGTTTAGTGCCTTAAATGGGAAGTGGGGAGTAGGGAATGGGGAATAGGGAACAGGTAGAAGAACGAGTTATTGTGGCATTGGATGTGCCAGATGAAGAAAGTGCGATCGCTCTTATAGATCAACTTCCGCAAGTTCATTTCTGGAAAGTCGGTTTAGAGTTGTTTACCAGCACTGGCCCGAAAATCCTAGAAGAACTCAAGTCTCGGCAAAAGCGCATTTTCTTGGATTTAAAGTTTGATGATATCCCCAATACCGTTGCTGGTGCTTGCCGGAGTGCAGCTAGATACGGGGTGGATTTACTAACAATTCATGCTACTGCTGGTAGAGATGCCTTGAAAGCCGCAACTGAGGCGGCACAAGAAGGGGCTGCAAAAGCAGGCATACAACCACCAAAGTTAATTGCTATTACTTTGTTAACGAGCATTTCTGCTAGGCAGTTGGCATTTGATTTAAAAATACCTCTAGAATTGCCAGAATATGCTCTAGAAATGGCCCTGCTGGCTCAAGAATCTGGTTTGGATGGGGTAGTTTGTTCACCTCTTGAGGTGGCACAGCTACGACAAACTTGTGGAAATGACTTTTTGCTAGTTTGTCCAGGGGTTAGACCAACTTGGGCTGATATTGGCGATCAAAAGCGATCGCTTACTCCAGCACAAGCCATGAAAGCTGGTGCAGATTATCTCGTGATTGGGCGTCCCATTACTACTGCTACTGAGCCGGAGTTAGCCTGGAAGAGGATTTCTGAGGAGTTAACCACGGTGGCATGAAGCTAAAAGTTAGTAAGAAGCCGGGGGATAGGGTGCAGAGTATAGGGGAGAAGAATCTTACCTCTTCGCTCAAAAAGAAAAATTATAGTTGGCTTTTAGCTTGTGGCTTCTGGGTTGTAGTATCAAATAGTTTTGCTTACCCAGCATTCTCGATAAACCTCACCCCTAAACCTTCTGCGCTAGCAGAAAAGGAAAATGTCAACGGTGGCGTGAAGTCTTTGTGTTCTGAGCAAAATTTAGAAACATTAACTATACAGCTACTGCAAGATTTGCCTAGTTATACTAATCGCGCTAGTCAACGCGCCCGCCGCCTCAGCAGAAGCAGTGATGTTTACAGTTATATGCTAATAGCAGGAAGACCTGAGTTTACTCCTCTACCCCTTAACCTTGAAGAATATAGTGCAGGCGTTTCTAAAAGTTCTGCATCAGGAGTTGAGCAAGTTTTCTTTACTACCTTAGAGCGACAGTACATAGGAAAGAAAGCGGTAGAATTGCAGGAATTCCACTGGCTATTGTTGACTAAAACTAAAATTGGTTGGCGTTTAGTGATGATGTTTTCTCAAATTGGTTCTTATTCAGCACAGCAGCCACTATCTCCGCCACGCGATAGTAGTAACGGCACTGTTGCCCAAGGAGTTAAAACTTGGTTACGCGATTGTCAAGCTGGAAGTGTACGTCAAAGAAGAGGAAAAGGGGCAGGGAGCAGGGGGCAGGGGAAAGAATCCCATTTTAAGACTGCTGAAAACTAGGACACATTATTTCTGTCTACGAGACGCTAAAGGCAAACATGCTTTGCATTTTGAAATAAATATTTTTACTTTGAACATCAATAAATTTATTTGGTCTGTAACTATGAAGGCAGGGGAATATCAAAATCTTTCCCTCAGCAAAGCCCTTTTTGCTCCCCTGCCTCTTTGGTCAATAAAACCTAATTCTAAATCTTCGTAAATTAGGAGAATATTAAATAATGTCTAAAATACTCACTCAAATTATTTATGAACAAGATTATCACTTGTGGTTAGAAACTACGTTGAAACAATTGCAGGAGCGAGATTTAGAGCATCTTGATTGGGATCATTTGATTGAGGAGATTGAAAGATTGGGTCATGAACAGAAACACAAGCTCGAAAGTTATCTACTGCAACTTCTCAAACATCTGCTTTTGTATCAACATTGGAGTCTTCCTGAATGTAAAAATCATTGGGAAGTGGAAATTGATAATTTTCGGGTGGAACTTAGGAAATTAACCAAATCTAAAAACCTCTACAACTATCTGCTCACGGTGCTTGAAGAAGTCTATATTGATGCGCTACGACAAGCAAAAAAGAAAAGTGCATTGAATTGTTTTCCACAAACTTGCCCCTATAGCATTGAGCAAATTTTAGATGTGGATTATTTACCACCATTTATTTATTGATAAGGTACATCACCTAGCTAGCTTGTATCAGTGTAATTGTGCCTGTATCTATGGGAGGATATTGAGGAGAAATAGCTGATAAATAGCGAAAAAAAAGCAGACATTATTTAAAAACGAAGGCTGGCTTGAATTTAATCGTTGTGACTCCTGTTTTTTGGCGATAACATGTAAATAAGTTTACTTTAAGCTTCTCAAACCGCGTTTGGCGTCAGTTTTTTATGGAGATTCAGTTAATTAATATCGGTTTTGGTAACATCGTGTCTGCCAATCGAGTAGTTGCCATTGTCAGTCCAGAGTCTGCCCCGATTAAGCGGATTATTACCGATGCACGGGACAGAGGTCAACTGGTTGATGCAACTTACGGTCGGCGGACTAGGGCTGTAATTATCACTGATTCCAGCCACGTAATTCTGTCGGCGATTCAGCCGGAAACGGTAGCGAATCGCTTTGTGATTTCCCGCGAGCATCAAACTGTAGATAATTGATTAGGAGTGGATAACAATCTCACTTTTATTTGCACCACATCAGCAGTACTATGTGAATTAGACAAGTTTTCTGTCACCCTTGCTACAAATTATTTAGTCTCTAGTACAGTCCGGCGGAAATAAACCTACCATTTTATTACAGCTAGAAAGACCAAAATTAAAGCCTTTTGACTTTTGACTTCCCCATTCGCGTAGCGTCTGTCTGCCACACGCTGCGCGAACGCAGAGAAGGGGCTGACTTCCGCCTTGGGGTACTAGTGGGCTTGGCCAGGAACACAAGACTAATGAATAATATCTATTGATTGATTCACAGGTTGAAGGGATGATGCCAGTTTTACCCATCCAGAGTATTGCTACTACCGAAGAAAGCTTACATTTAGGCAGGTTGATTGTCTTAACTGGCCCTAGCGGGGTCGGTAAAGGCACTTTAATGCGATCGCTCCTAAAGCGTCATCCAGTACTGTATTATTCCGTATCCGTGACGACTCGTTCTCCCCGTCCGGGAGAAATCGATGGCAAAGATTATTACTTTATCAGCCGCAGTAAGTTTGAACAATTACTTACTGAAGGTGAATTTTTGGAATGGGCAGAATTCGCTGGGAACTATTATGGCACTCCCCGTGAAGCTGTACTTAACCAAATTCATTTTGGCAAGTTGGTAGTGCTAGAAATCGAGTTAGAAGGAGCAAGACAAATTCGTACTTCCTTCCCCAGTGCTTTCAGCATTTTTATTTTACCGCCTTCTTTTGATGAATTAGAGAAACGGATACGCGATCGCGCCCAAGACTCTGAAGAAGCGATCGCCCGTCGTCTACTCCGCGCCCAAGAAGAAATTCAAGCCGCAGATGAATTTGATATTCAAATCGTTAATGACGATTTTGAAACTGCTTTAAATGACATTGAAACGGTTTTGTTTAAATAAGTTTGGAGAGACGCGATTAATCGCGTCTGTACAGGAATTAGGAATTTAAACTCCTAACTCCTAACTCCTCATTTCTAAATTAACCAAATAAACCTTGAATTACCCCAAGATTGCTAGTCAAAAAGTAAGCAACTACTGCACCACCAATACCACCAATTAAGAAAGAACTGGCGTAGTTGTTCCAGCTTTCGTTAGAGTTAAAAGCATCTACTGGAGGGTTGGGTACAGTAACACTGGCAAGCGCTTTGGGTGGATTGCTATTCGCATAGAGGGATAAGCCCGCCGTAAAAAGAACAATCAAGCCAAAGGTTGCCAATAATCCAGCTAAGTTTGCATTATCTGTATCCCGTAGTGGGCCCAATTTGGCAAAGGGGCCAAATATCCAGTAACCATGAGCCATACCAACTTCTAGCCCGCGTCTCGAAGCAGTTATCCCAGGACGATAAGCTGGCAAGTTATTAATGAACCACTTGCTCAAGGGAGAAGCATTAATCGGGGTTTCTAGGTTGCCCAGTTGCGGATCGCGGAATGCCGGAAAAACAACTTCCCGATTTCTGGGATCGCTGGGGAGATTCTTGGATGCATCTACTGCTTGTGCCATATTTTATGTTCGCCTCTAAATTTAAAATGGTGGCATTTTTATATTAATAATAATTGTCGCTAAAGATGTTTTTTGCGTAATAAGTTTAGAAAAATTAATTTAGCTGCTGTCAAAACTTTGAAACTCGCAAGCTGGTTTCAGTATCGCGAGTTTCAAAGAATCAATTTGTTAGTAATTTTAGTTAGTAATTACTAGTTAATTACCAACTAACGGCTAACAAATTTTTAAATTCTGTCTTCAACTTATGGTAGTGGGTGGAAAAGTAGGTCAGGAAACCAGTAGTTAAATAAAATCAACAAAACGGCTGTCAAAGACAAATTGACAAAAAGCAAAACTGGGCCCAAGGATAGATACTTAACGAAGTATTTCTGCTGCATGAATTATTCTCCCAAATAAATCAAAGGTTGCGGTAAGGGTTAGCGTGGCGAAATCGGAATTTCTGTATCTTTAGCTGTTAATTCGCCAGACAGAAATTCTTTTATAGCTGCTAGGGGCCAAGTAAAGCCTGAGAGCATAATTGGCAGTGCCAAAGGAACTTCAATGATTGCTTCTCTCAATTCCACGTCGCCACCTTGTTTCTTGTTCGCTTGTATGTAGGCACGACCTACCCAGCCAATCCAACCAGCAATATATAGAAACAGAATGCTAGGGATCAAGAAGTCACCAGCATGATCCAAACTACCATCAACAATTAAGTGGGGGTAACCTTCAGGGCCACATAGCGCCTGAGAATAACGCTCAAATCGCTTTATCCCTGATCGGGGGTCAGAGGTGGTATTACGGGCATTAGCAGCTAGCTGTTGAAAAGCGGGATTATCCTTGCACGGTGTCAAATTAGCCCCTAAAGCTTTCGCTGGGGAGGCAAAATTGAACCAAAGACAAATCGCTAAAATCAAAGCAAACAATCGTCGCATAGAGTTGTTTCCTTTTACTACAAAACAAAAAGTTTTATGTACAAAACGAAGCGGCTTGTACAGTTGTTTATTTGCATAACTAGAAAGTCATCATACTCTTGGGTGGGAACCGAGTAAAGTTTAAGTAAATAAAAGTTAAAGCTTCTCAACCAAAATGAGTGATGAGTGGGGAATGGGGAGTGGGGAATGGGGAGTGCTAAGGATAATAATTGATTGTAGTAGGGTAGTTATGGAGTGCTGAGTATAATAAATTTTATTGTACGGTAGTAAACAAGCAAGATTTTGTTTGTGCTACTCAAAACTCAGGACTCATAACTCGGAACTCCCTACTCTCTACTCCCCACTCCCCACTCCCAATGACAACCGTTTTAGCAATAGAAACCAGTTGTGATGAAACAGCAGTCGCAATTGTTAACAATCGTAAAGTTTGCAGCAGTATTGTAGCCTCGCAAATTCTAGTCCATCAGCAGTATGGCGGGGTAGTACCAGAAGTAGCGTCTCGTGAACACTTGGAAACGATAAATGTTGCGATCGCTCAAGCCTTAGAGCAAGCCCAACTAGACTGGGAGAAAATTGACGCAATTGCCGCCACTTCTGCCCCTGGACTCGTAGGAGCGCTGTTAGTGGGGTTAACTGCTGCCAAAACCCTGGCAATGGTACACAACAAACCATTTTTGGGAGTTCATCACCTTGAAGGCCACATTTACGCAACTTATTTGAGCGAACCAAGTTTAAATCCCCCTTTCTTGAGTTTATTAGTTTCTGGCGGACATACAAGCTTGATTTTTGTCAAAGATTGTGGTAGCTACGAAACGCTGGGACAAACTCGTGATGATGCTGCGGGGGAAGCCTTTGATAAAGTGGCGCGATTGTTAAAGTTGGGTTATCCGGGTGGCCCAATAATTGACAAGTTGGCACAACAGGGAAATCCCCAAGCCTTTGCTCTACCCGAAGGAAAAGTTTCTTTACCTGGTGGGGGGTTCCATCGTTATGATGCGAGTTTTAGTGGATTAAAAACGGCTGTATTGCGTTTAGTGCAGCAGTTAGAGAAAGATGGTGGACAAGTACCAGTGGCAGATGTAGCAGCTAGCTTTCAGGAAACCGTCGCGCGATCGCTAACCAAAAGAGCGATCGCCTGTGCCCTAGACTATGGTCTAGACACAATTGCAATTGGTGGCGGTGTAGCAGCCAATAGCGGCTTGAGAAAAAACCTCCAAGCCGCCGCCGTTGAACATAACCTACGCGTCCTATTCCCACCTCTAAAATTCTGTACCGATAACGCTGCCATGATTGGCTGTGCCGCCGCCGAACATCTATCTCGTGGTCATACATCCCCCCTCACACTAGGCGTTGAGTCTAGGTTAGCCCTTACCCAGGTGATGAAGTTGTATCAACCTATTGAGTAGTTATTTGTCATTGGTCATTGGTCATTTGTCATTTGTCATTAGTTAGGAGAGAAGAACTTTCTGTTTATTCTAATGCCCCATGCCCCATGCTCTATGCCCTATAACTATTGACTATTGCTCGGATGTGATCAGCCACTGCATCGGGCTGTTCCAACATAGCCAGGTGTCCGCAATCAGGAATTTCCAGAACATTATCACCACAATATTGGAACAGTCTGTGAAAGCTAGCTAAATGGCGCACATACTTGGGTTCCATAACCTTATCTTCGGCACCAGCCAAAAAATAAACTGGCTGTTTCAATTGGGATACTAGTTCAGGTAAACGATTGATTTCTTCTTCGGTTGTAGAGTCTAATAGACTTCCCAGAGCCGCTTCTGGGTCAGCCACAACAAAATCTATTACCCGTTGACGTGCCCAATGGCGCCCCAAAGGACGAGCGACACTGGCTCTGGTAAACAGTAAATCAATCAAAGGTAATTGGGACAGCCAGCGTGGGCGGACTTGCAAAAATTTCTGACCCACCGAGCGAAACTGCTCAAAGGCTTCTTTGAGGTAAATACCACCGCCAGCGTTGATACAGATCACTCCCTTAACACACTCAGGTATTTGATCTGCTCCCCAAAGAGCGATCGTGCCTCCTAAGGAGTGACCAATGAGCCAAGCACTCTTAATATTCAGCTGTTTCAGGAGAATTGCTAAATCCTGGGCATAGGCAACAGGAGTATAAACAGAATCGATTGTTGAGCCAAGCGCACTACTGGAGATGGGCGTCAGGCTCAAAGACATTTCTGCCCCACTAAAATCGGTTTTTACCTGAGACTGGGATTCACCAAAACCCCGCAAATCATAGGAAAGGCACTGCAAATCATTTGATAGGCGGGAAATCACAGGTTGCCAATATCCACGGCTATTGAGCCAACCGTGAATAAATACTAAAGCATCGGGGCAGGAAGTGGGAGCCGTTAGCTCGTATGCGTGTGGAACGCCCAAGATTTCGATAGTTGCCATACTTATATCGTAACCTTAAGGGCGGGTGCGACTAAATACGGAGTGTGAAGAGTTAGGAGTGAGGAGTTTGGAGTTAAGAGTCAGGAGTTGTCAATTTTTAACTCATAACTCATAACTTTTTCATTTATCCAGCAACCTCTGTCGCACCCCTTCAGCAATTTTGTGACCCAGATATTCAGGAATAAGGCTTTCATTCGGCCCCAACAAGTAGAGAATTAGCCGTGTACGTCCGCGCCAAACCAGTAAATTTGCATTGACTACCAGCAGGTCTTCCTGCCAGATGGCGTACATCACTTTGTAGAATAATCCTGGTTGATTATCGGCTTCAATCATTAGGGCAGGGAGATGAAAGACCGGATCAACATAGAACTCAGTTTGTACCTGCTCTAAGCCAGTATCAAGATTGAATTCTACTGCCAGCATCTCTTCTACCTCAAACCGACCTCCTAAAGCTTCACGAATAGCACGACAGACATTTTCTGCGGTTTTCTCGGTTAAGGCTTTACTACCACGAGACACCAACAGTTTAATAAAAACTAACATTGGCGGACGGATCTGACCGTATAGACTCAGACCGTGAATAGTCAACCCATAAGCTGCTAGTACACCAAAAATATCGCTGAGAAGAAAAGACTGGTTACGGTAAGCAAAATGCAGGGCACTTTTGCTACCTTCAGGTTTCAGTTCAATAACAGCGCGTTTAGTTTTATAAAGACGGTAGGCTAGCCGCAAATTTTGCAGTTGAATCTCACTGCTGACGAATTGCTCATAAAACTGAGGAAACGCTCGGTTAAAGCGTTTTAGGAGTTCCAGTGTCGAAGATTTTAAACCAGAAGCCATTGTTAAGGGTAAGACTCGCTTGCTTTCATCACTTGGGGACTAGGGGATAAATGTTAGGGACTGGGGACTGAGGAAAAATTTTCTCAAATACTCAATTTCTTGTATGCAATTCACTCTTAAGCTAACGTGCATTTAAGCTCTATACGAGCAATTGCCAGGATTAGGTTTTCCCATTTTGAATTTTGAATTATTTATATCCTTACCCTTTTGGTGAATTTCTCCTAGCCTTTACAACAAAATGCTAAAGTTGAAAATGATTGGTGTGAAACACGCCCTAACTGGCTCTTACCATTGCAAATCCCGAAAACAACCGAAAAAATTTGAGTGTAAAAGGTAGTAAATGGCGTAGGTATGTTAGACGTGAATCAACGCTCCTGAGAGTGGAAACCAATTCAGTTATACTACCCGAACCACGTTGGCATGGGTTTTTGGAAAACTTGGTTTAGTACTCCTGAATCTGTAGCGCCTAGTAGGACAAACCCCTTTGAAGAATATAGAGCTGATGCTGCGGGCAACTCCAACTCCAGCAGCCTTAGCGAAGCTTCTTCAAAGGAGACTCGCATCGTCTTCAGTACGGAGCGAGACATTGACCTTTATGAGCTAGAAGAACTCTGTGATGCAGTTGGTTGGTCGCGTCGTCCTCTAAGAAAAGTGAAAAAAGCTATTGAGCATAGTTTTCTCGTTGCCTCAATGTGGCAGGTGAGAGGAAACCAAAAGCGGCTCATTGGTTTTGCCCGTGCTACCTCAGATCACGCGTTTAATGCAACTATTTGGGATGTCGTGGTTCACCCAGACTTTCAAAGTCAAGGACTGGGCAAGGCACTGATGAAATACGTTCTCAAAAAACTTAGGAGTGAAGAAATTAGTAATGTCACTCTCTTTGCTGATCCCCATGTTGTAGATTTCTACCGAACTATGGGGTTTATGGCTGATCCCGAAGGCATCAAAGGCATGTTCTGGTATCCTCACTAGCGCTTAATCAAAATCAAACCCGATTTACACAAGAAAATCAGGTAAAATAGCGAAAATCTATTGTCTTGATATGGTTTTGCTTTTTTCTGCCGACTAAGGCGCAAGTATATATCTTGTAAAACTAAGTCGGCAAAAAACCTTTATCACTAAAAAATGTAATCTATCTTGTCTTTGGCAAAGGATAAAAAAGATTAGGCATAAGCGGTCTGATGTGATATAGTAACATTAATGCTTTTGGTAAAGCGCGATCGCTTTGAGGGAATAAAACCAAACCAAAAAAAGCAGAAAAGTCTAAACGGGATGTAGCGCAGCTTGGTAGCGCGCCTGCTTTGGGAGCAGGATGCCGCAGGTTCAAATCCTGTCATCCCGATTTTTGAAATTAATATGTTTAACAGCTAAGGTGGATTGTTTAAAGCTGTCTTGCTAAAATGTGCAATTAAATTGTAAATTTTTTCCGATAAGAACAAATTGGCTGTTATAGTGTTGAGTTATGTATTGAAGCCTAACAGGCAAATTTCGCTTTTAAGCAGTAAGATATTCCTGACACTAAGCTTTGTATAGATTTTAGAAGATATTAAAGCAAGCGGGATGGAACGATTGATTAAGTAATAGCGTCACCCCATATTAGCGAAAGCCAGATAAAATGGCATTTATCATCTACAAGGTCAAGAGACAGAGAGACTTTTGACTGTTTGAGAAGACATATAATAGGCATCTACAGCATTTCGTGGTGAAGAACAAAACGAAATCGAGAAAAACACAACTTTCGCACAGTCGATTTTTCAAAATGCTATTATGGCAACCCTAAATAGTTGCGGAATATTGGATTTTGACCGTTGATCCTCCGGGTGACGAACGGCAGTCCAACGCCAGTCGCTCCTGGGGGAGACCCCCATGACCGCGCTGGCTCCTCTTTGTTGGAACAACAAGATCGGGCTGCCTCACACTTAACGCTCAACCTCAACGCGCACAATGAATTTTTCACAATTGAAATAGATTGCTATATAACTAAAGCTAGTTGATGCTGTGCAACATCCAACCATTTGTTTAATTAATTGGATTATTAATACGAGGAGCAATCATGAAATCATTTATTCGCTTGGGCGCAACATTGGGTATAGCTGGCACTGTATTTTTAACAGGGCTTTCAGGAATAGGCAATCTACCAGGAATAGGCAATCAAGAGGCGATCGCGTTGCCACAAGATCAGGTAGTGAAAAAGCTCCAAGAAGTACCTGTATTCACGCTCACCAATCCTAAAGGCGAATTCGTAGTTCTTTCGAGGAACAACGCGTCTAAGCCAATCTCGCAAGTGGGATTTTTTATTAGCAAGCAAGATGCTCAAAAATTCCTTGACAATCGGCTTAAGAAAGAAAACCCCCAGTTGGCAAGCACACTACAGGTAAGACCTTTGTCCTTGGCAGACTACTATAAAATAGTCCAAGAAAGCAAAAAGAAATCAGACTCTGTAATTTATACTTTAGTACCGACGCAAGCACAGGTAGCTTCAGCAACAAGTATGCTGAATCAAAATGGTAAAAAAGGGGAACAGTTTAATGGTATTCCCTTATTTGTACCCAAATTTAAGAAAGATAATAGCTATTTGACGATTCCCGTCCCCAACGGTAAAGAGCGGTATATCCCTTTCTTTTTTGAGAAAGAGCAAGCAACGGCTCTGTTAGAAGAATTCAAAAAAGCCGTGCCAAAGGAAGCAGCCAACACTGAAATTCAGGTGGTAGATTTGTACGGTGTTATGGAGGCTCTCAATAGCAGTACCGACCCTAGTATAAATAAAATTGTTCTCTATCCATCGCGGGAGTCGATCAGTTTTATTCGCTCGCTGGCACCGAATCAATCTGCACCTGCCAAGCCTGCTGCTGCGCCTGCTCCGAAAAAATAACGGTTATGTACTCCAAGGTTGAGGCATGGGGGAGAAACATCTGATATCTGGTTTACAACTATGGCAGTGGCGCAATACTGCTCTCCAAGCAGCGATCGCTACTGATGTCCCGCCTGCCGAGGTAGATTGGCTGCTGCTCGAAGTTGCTGGGTTAGACCGCTTGGCACTGCGTTTGGATTCTTATAAAAACTGGCCCCAAATTCAGCTGCAATTGCCTCTAGAAGAGTTAGACCATTTATGGCAAAGGCGATTAAATGACCGCTTACCAGTGCAGTATATTGCCGGAGTTACACCTTGGCGTAACTTTCAAATTGCAGTGTCAAGTGCGGTTTTGATTCCCAGACCAGAGACAGAATTATTAATTGATTTATCTTTAGCATCTGCCAGTAATACATCAGGACACTGGGCTGATTTAGGCACTGGGAGTGGAGCGATCGCTTTGGGATTAGCAGATGCCTTGCCAAAAGCAACAATTTATGCTATTGATTACAGTTTAGAAGCTCTGGCGATCGCCCAAACCAACGCCCGTAATTTAGGTTTTGCTGACCGGATTAAATTTTATCAAGGTTCCTGGTGGGAGCCACTGAGATTTCTCAAAGGTCAGTTTAGTGGTATGGTGTCGAACCCCCCTTACATACCCACCAGTACCTTAGCTACTCTGCAACCAGAAGTAGTTAACCATGAACCACATTTAGCTTTGGATGGTGGCACTGATGGCTTAGATTGCATTCGCCATTTGATAGAAATCTCCCCTAGTTATTTGCAACCTGGCGGCGTGTGGCTGATTGAGATGATGGCAGGACAGGCGGATGCAGTGCGAGAACTTTTACAAAATCAAGGTAGCTATTGTAAAATTCAAATTCACGCTGATTTAGCTGGAATTGAACGCTTTGCTGTAGCTTATAAAAGTTAGGAGTATATGAGTTATGACAATTCCTCACTCCTAACTCCTGTACAGACGCGATTAATCACGTCTCTACTCCTAACTTTGTAAACATGACACAAGTTTCTTTAACAAATCTTATAGCTGGCGCACGCGCTGGGCTTTTGGTGAGTTTTCCTACAGATACTGTTCCTGCGCTTGCAGCGATACCAGAAAAAGCAGCATTAATTTTTGCGGCGAAGCAACGCAGTCAAGACAAACCTTTGATTTTGATGGCTGCTAGTGCTGAAGATTTGTGGCCGTATGTTAAAGGTAATGTGAACGAGTATAAAGTTTGGCAAGAACTAGCAGATAAATATTGGCCAGGAGGGCTGACATTAGTTTTACCAGCAAGCGATTGCGTGCCAAAAGTTATGAACCCTATTGATCCAACGACAATTGGTATTCGAGTCCCAAACAGTGCGATCGCTAAAAATATTTTGGCGCAAACAGGCCCGCTTGCTACTACTAGCGCTAATTTTTCTGGTCAGCCGCCTTTGCAAACAATGACAGAAATTGAGGTTCAGTTTCCCAAGGTTTTGACTCTAGAATACCAGGGTGAAATATCAGGCGAGGGTGTACCTTCCACTGTTGCTAAATGGACAGGAATAAATTGGCAGATTTTGCGGCAAGGTGCGATAAAGCTAGATATTTCCAGTAATAACCAAATATAGGTGGCTATAATGTTGTCTTCCTGGTTTTAACAACAGAGAAATCTGGAACTTTAGTTTGCGCTGTTGTGGTCAATTAACAAGTTAATAATTGCCAAATTATGAATTGGAGCAACTGGATATATCTAGGAGCAGGAATAGCACTAGGTGTGATTTTCCGTCAGTTATTTGTGCGAGCGCCTAATGTTTCATCTAGCTCATCCCCAGTAGCGCCATTAGATCAACAGGATATGCCACCAATATCGCAACAGCTACAGCAAACACATCTGGCATACCTTATGGCAAAGGAAATGAGCCAGTTTAAAGCTGGTTTTTTGGCGCGGACTACCCATGAATTGCGATCGCCACTGAGTGGTTTGATAGGCTTGCATCAGTTAATTTTGTCGGATCTGTGTGAAGATCCGGCTGAAGAGCGAGAATTTATTGCCCAAGCTTACGAGCGAACGCTGAAGCTACTCAAGTTGATGGATGAAATTCTCAGCGTTGCTAGAACTGAACACGGTACTAATAAATTAGATATTCAGCCTAGACCATTAGCCCAAGTTTTGGAAGATGTGCATAGATTAACTTATATGCTGGCTGCCAATCGCAATCTTCCCTTGCAATTTTTACCCGCCGACCCAGAAATTTATGTTTTGGCAGATTACCTCTGGCTCCGCCAAATATTGATAAGTTTAATAGACACTGCTATTACTCAAATGGAGGAAGGCAGCATCTGTATTTCCAGCAGCACAGCGCCTACAAGTAATTTTGTAAACATTTGGTTGGATGTACCAACCCATGCCATACCCTGGAGCGAACCGATTGATTTAATTCAATCTAAAGAGCAACCACCCGGTATTGACCAAGAAAACGCTACTCTTTCCCCAGGAATGAGGTTATTAATCAATCAAACTCTGGTGGAAGTTATGGGAGGAAAGTTAGAAATCCTGCCCTCCAACATTGCGAAGGAACCACATCAGGAGATTAGCAGATTACAAATCTCTATCCCCCTAGTGATTCCTCAAACTGAACTTCCGTAGCAGGAACGAAAGCAAGGTTAGGTTGGTTGTGTAACACCATCGTAGTGGTGGTATTGGGTTGAAAACCAATCTTTTTGTAGAAACCCTGCTGGTGAGTAGTCATCAGGTAAACGCGCTCAACTGACCTCATGCGGGGATGACTCAAAACGGTTTCTACTAACTTGCTTCCCAGCCCACTACTTTGATACTCTGGATGAATCACAACATCCCAAATTGTGGCGCGATAGATGCCATCAGATGTTGCTCTAGCAAAGCCAATGAGTCGATCGCGATCGCAAACAAAAATCACTGGCTCACTATTAGCAATAGCTATACCTAAATCTTCAATACTGCGACCTTTTGCCCAAAAAGCTGAAACGTTTAACAGTTCTTGAAGTTGGTAAAGGTCAATTTCAGACTTGCAATCGCTAAATTGAATCTGAGACTCGTTCATTATGGCATCCACTTTTGGCATTATCTTTGTATATTTAAGCCATATTTTGCTAGAAAATGCTGTACGTGTATATGTATATGCAACGAGAAAGAAAGTTTAATCATCTATCCCAATATTTAATGACAAACCCACTTCCATAAAGGATGAGTTGGTCCCTGCTGACGTATCCGATAAACTTGTTTTTCTAAACGTTGTTTTTCCTGTTCTGATAGTCCGAGTAAGATATTTCGACTTTGCCAAACTAAAACAGCAGTAGTCATTCCAATACAAAAGGCTAAACCAAAGGTAGACAGTGGATGGTAGAAGAGTCCATATCGCACCGCTACCCAGGTAAAATATTGTTCCCACAGAGAAATTTCTGCACGTAGACCCCACAAGCTAACAGGTGCAATGGTGAGCCACAAAAAGCCCACAAACAGCCAC
>NZ_DASQZC010000264.1:0-1905 GCF_035638895.1 Nostoc sp.
ATTCTTTTTCTCTTCAAAATCCATTTGAGCAACAGAGGCAACAGATACTAGAGCTGCTGCACCAATCAAAGCAGCTCCACCGGTTGCAACTGCTAATCCTCCCAACATTCCCAAACCACCGGCAGCGACAGAACCACCCCCTAACAAAGCTAGAGTTGCATTAGTCGATGCGCCTCCAAAGAAAGTACCAAATGCTGCTCCTGTTCCTGCTTTTGCTCCTATAGTTGTAGCGACTTTGGTAGCAGTAGGAACAACCACAGATGCCCTTTTAACTGAATCATGAACTTTTTTTACTTTGCCAATGATATCATCGTCTTCCTGAGACTTTCCCTTATGATTCGTTACTGGCTCACGCATCAGCTTGTAAATTACTTTACAACCATCTGGAATATCTGAGTTTAAAATTAGCGAGTCTAATGAATGCAAGCAAGCTTTATCAGAAACTTGCTTACCATCTCTAAGTGTAGCGTAGGCAGCAAGTATCTCTGCTCTGTATATACTACTTGTGATGGTAGAGGAATTATTAATTAGATTGACGATAAATAAATCAGCAGTAATTGCTCTAGATATAACACTGTATTGAAAATAGACTTGTTTTAGTTCCTTCAGAAGGAAGGAATTTTGAATGATAGAGTCAAGCTGATTGAGAACATCCAAATCAGTTATACCTTCTCCTGCTCTAATACACTGATATATTCCTCTTATTGACTGCTTCTTAATTTCCTCTAGGTTAGATGCAGCTAAGGCATTTTCAATACACTCTTCAATTTTGATCAACCTAGAACTTTGACTGGCAATTTTGTAACGCAGGCAAACTAATGAGTGGCTTTCAGAGGGAGAAACAATAAAATCTAATAAATCCTGAGCCGCTAAACACTCACTATATTTACCATTTTTGATTAGCTGATAGACTTTTCTACATCTTTGTTTGCTTTCTGGCTTGATATCTACAGCAGTTATCAATAAGTCTACTGATTTTTCTATATTTATAGTTTTATCAAATAGAGTGTGTAGAACAAGGACAACATTATTTCCCTGCAACCCACAGTTTTTTAAGCGTAATTTATCGTCTTCTGTACTGTTGGCTGCAATATTGACTTCATAGCTTTTTCCTGACCTCAATGTAACTTTTTGAGTTCCACCTTGGCTCGCTGTCTGATAAGGTACAAAGATGTGATGTAACTCATCTTGTTGAAATTCCATATTCGATTGTGTCATTGGCTAAGTAATAATTACGAAGAGCTTGGTAACAAAAGCTTTACTTAACTATCGCCGCTCCTGTATATAATTAACAACCGAATAAACACCCACAACAGCGTCGAGGATTTTACAATCAACAGAAAAAATCGCCCTTATTTTTTACCGTAAATTTCCTTAGCCTGTCTACGCAGGCTTTGCCAGTGTAGCTGTGACTTCAGCCCTTCGGCGTAGAGGGCTTCCCTAAGCACTTCCCCTAAAGGGAATGGAAGCACTAGCAATTTTAGCCTTTATCTTTTTTTCTCTAACTATTTCCCCCATCCCTTTATCTAAGTTATAATTATCAATAAGTCTTCAGGTAATTTTTGCATTCGAAAAAAATCATGTGAAACTCAGTTAAGACAAGTAATTCAACGCTAATTCATTATTTATATTATTTTTATGTTCAGTATATTAAGTATTTTTAAATACGTTTATTATCTATTTACAAATTTAGTAAATTGTTTGATCATAACGACACAAGACAAAACATAATTAACAAAACTTTTTTGTAATAATTTGTAGTTCATGTAATTTGTCTGATGAATGTTCTGTCAAAAATATCATGACTTTAGTTCAAACGATAAATAAACTGACATTAACTCAAGTCCCTACACTCAATGATTGCAGTTCACAAAGCCTGCTCAACTACTTTGAGAATTCTTGGGA
>NZ_DASQZC010000265.1:0-6758 GCF_035638895.1 Nostoc sp.
TTTTTTTCTTTATTATTTTATACCTAAAGAGAAACACTGAATAAAAGCAATGTTCTAGATATATACTGCTACCTATTTGTACTAGTTCAAAACTTAGTTCCTTTTGAACACGCTTTATACTGGAGTAGTTAGGAGTAAAAAATGAGGAATGTATTAACTGGCACTTTTCTAACGAGTTAGCAGTAAAACTTAACTTTCTTCCAGGTGTATCCGCCCTTTGGTAGACTTGAAAACTGAAATAGCCAGATAAAGCGGCGGAAATTCAACCAGTTGAGAGGGCAGACTCTGTGGAAAATACACTTGGGTTAGAGATTATTGAAG
Organism: Nostoc sp.; assembly: GCF_035638895.1. Taxonomy (GTDB): domain Bacteria; phylum Cyanobacteriota; class Cyanobacteriia; order Cyanobacteriales; family Nostocaceae; genus Nostoc. The sequence continues at coordinate 322 of NZ_DASQZC010000265.1, forward strand.
TAGTAGAGCAAGCCGCGATCGCTTCCTCGAAGTGGATGGGTAAAGGCGAAAAAAACATCGCTGACCAGGTAGCTGTGGAAGCTATGCGGGAGCGGATGAATAAAATCCACATGCGGGGTCGCATTGTGATTGGGGAAGGCGAACGCGATGATGCCCCTATGTTATACATCGGGGAAGAAGTTGGTATCTGTACCCAACCAGATGCCGCAAATTTCTGTAACCCTGATGAATTAATTGAAATTGATATCGCTGTTGACCCCTGTGAAGGTACGAACTTGGTAGCTTATGGACAACCTGGTTCGATGGCTGTCTTGGCAATTTCTGAAAAGGGTGGCTTATTTGCTGCTCCTGACTTTTACATGAAGAAGTTAGCAGCACCCCCCGCAGCTAAAGGCAAGGTAGACATCAACAAGTCAGCAACAGAAAACCTCAAGATTCTCGCTGAGTGTCTAGAGCGCTCTATTGAAGAACTCGTGATCGTGGTTATGAAGCGCGAACGCCACAACGATTTAATTAAAGAAATCCGTGAGGCTGGAGCGAGAGTCGCCCTAATTTCAGACGGTGATGTGGGTGCAGCTATAAGCTGCGGTTTTGCTGGAACTAATATCCACGCTCTGATGGGTATCGGTGCGGCTCCTGAAGGTGTAATCTCGGCAGCAGCAATGCGTGCTTTGGGTGGACACTTCCAAGGTCAGCTGATTTACGATCCAGCAGTCGTAAAAACAGGTCTGATTGGAGAAAGCAGAGAAGCTAACATCGATCGCTTAAAGTCTATGAATATCAATGACCCCGATAAGGTCTATGATGCTCATGAATTGGCATCTGGTAAAACTGTTCTGTTCGCTGCTAGCGGCATTACCAGTGGTAATCTGATGAATGGTGTACGTTTCTTCAACGGCGGAGCCAGAACTCAAAGCTTGGTAATTTCTAACCAATCGAAAACTGCTCGATTTGTTGATACAATTCACATGTTTGGTGAACCCAAGACTCTGCAACTGAACTAATTTTTAGGGAATGGGGAATGGTAAAAGTAGGGGTAAAGCATTTGGAAATAAATCTTTCTAAAAAATGGAAAAATAGTCACCCAAATGCTTCATCGTTACACTAGTTAGTAGTTAGTATTTAGTGATTAGTTATTGTTTATTGGTTGGAAAACCTATCAACCAATAAACAAAAATTCCCCATTCCCTATTTATGACTCAATGCCCTATTATCAACTACCAACTAGTAACTACGATTTAGCAAATGAATATAGCAGTGGTGGGGTTAAGCCATAAAACAGCCCCAGTAGAAGTCCGGGAAAAACTGAGCATTCCAGAACCACAAGTTGAAAGTGCGATCGCTCAACTGGCCAGCTATCCCCATATTGACGAAGTTGCAATTCTTAGCACTTGTAACCGCCTAGAAATTTACATTGTTACCAGTGAAGCAGACCAAGGTATCCGGGAAATAACGCAGTTTCTTGCGGAATACAGTAAATTACCCGTGCTTTCTCTGCGACAACATTTGTTTATGCTGCTACATGATGATGCAGTTATGCATGTCATGCGAGTAGCAGGTGGTTTAGATAGTCTGGTACTCGGAGAAGGCCAAATTCTGGCTCAGGTGAAAACTACTCACAAACTGGGACAGCAATATAACGGTATAAAAACAATTTTGAATCGATTATTTAAACAAGCGCTGACTGCTGGTAAGCGGGTTCGCACTGAAACTAGTATTGGTACTGGTGCTGTCTCTATTAGTTCGGCTGCTGTAGAGTTAGCGCAGATAAAAGTGGCAAATCTAGCTGCTTGCCGAGTGGTAATTTTGGGTGCTGGCAAAATGTCACGGTTGCTGGTGCAACACCTAATTTCTAAAGGTGCGGTGGAAATTAGTATTATAAATCGCTCTCGTGAACGTGCCCAAGAATTAGCAAAGCTGTTCCCTCAACAACCGATCAATATTCATCCGCTATCGGAAATGATGACTGTAATTGCCGATAGCGATTTAGTATTTACAAGTACTTCAGCAACAGAGCCAATCCTTGACCGTGCCAAGTTGGAAATGGTTTTAGAAGTTCAGCGCTCTTTAATGTTATTTGATATTTCTGTGCCGCGTAATGTTCATGCGGATGTAAATGAATTGGAAAATGTGCAAGCATTTAATGTGGATGATTTGAAGGCAGTAGTAGCGCAAAACTACGAAAGCCGTCGGAAGATTGCACAAGAAGCAGAAAAACTTTTAGAGGAAGAAGTGGAAGCTTTTGATATTTGGTGGCGCTCTCTTGAAACTGTTACCACTATTAGCTGTCTGCGAAATAAAGTCGAAACCATCCGCGAACAAGAGTTAGAAAAAGCTTTGTCGAGATTGGGTTCGGAATTCGCAGAAAAACATCAAGAGGTGATTGAAGCATTAACGCGGGGAATTGTCAATAAAATTTTACATGACCCGATGGTGCAATTGCGATCGCAGCAAGATGTTGAAGCCAGACGGCGCTGTATGCAAACTCTGCAAATGCTGTTCAACCTGGATGCAGAGGAACAATTTAGTTAAATTTAACCAACTAAGATCCCCGACTTCTTAAAGAAGTCGGGGATCTTAGTTTCAAAGCGATGGGATATTTTTTATTTAGAAGTCCCTGATTTTGTACGAGTGCTGTTAATTAGGTTTTGTGGAGTTCCCCAAATCTTGATTTGTTTATCAAATCCACCACTGGCAAGAATTTTACCATCAGGACTAAAAGCGATCGCACTCACCCAGTCTGTATGTTCGCTCAGTGTATTTATTAACTCACCTGTAGTTAAATTCCACACTTTAATGCCATCTCTGCCAGCACTAGCAAGAGTTTGTCCATCGGGATTAATAGCGATCGCATTTACCCAATTATTATGTCCTGTAAGGGTGCGGACTAATTCTCCACTATTAATATTCCACAGTTTGACTGTGCGATCGCGGCTAGCAGTAGCTAATGTTTGTCCATCTGGTGTAAAGTTCACACTGCTAACAGCATTATCATGAGCTACAAATTCACTGATTAATTTACCAGTAGTCAAATTCCACAGTTTGATTACACCCTTATTGTCACCACTAGCTAAGGTCTGCCCATCAGGACTAAGGGCTAGGGTATAAATCAAATTGTCAAAACGTACTAGAGTCCCTAGAGGGCGCTGCTGTAGCAAATCCCATATCCGAATTCCATCTAAAGCTCCACTGATGAGAACTTTACTATCAGGAGACACCGCTAAAGATAATACGTTACTGGTATGTCCAACAAAAGATCGGGTAAATTTAAAATTTTTCAGGTTCCAGAGGTTAATCGTGTTGTCATCACTACAGCTAGCGAGGGTTTGCCCATCTGGTGAAATTACTAAAGATTCTACGGCTGTTTGGTGTGCTTTGTTAATATTCCCCAACTTTTTGCCGTTTGCTGGGTTCCACAGGCGAATTACACCCTCGTTTTCTGCGCCTCCACTCACCAGAACTTTGTTATCTGGACTGAAAGCGAGGGATTTAACGGTTCCGGTATGTCCTACAAGTGTGTAAAGTAGTTGGGCATTAGCAAAGCTGTTGGTAGTTTGGGAGTTTGGTGTTACCTCAATGGCAGCATGAGCTTCATGAATATAAAACCCTTGCCAGCTAGTCACTGGAAGGGCAACAGTTGCCATAAACGCCAGGATAATATACGGGCGTAGAAAATTATTCCCACCTCTTCCCTCACTACTCACTTTTTTTCCTCACTTTTATAAATAGGGTTACTCAAATCAATTTTGCAGAGTTATTTCAGTAATAACTCTGCACTTCCTAGAGAGGTGGTTTTTTCTTAGAAACGCTTAACATTGGTAAAGGCGCACTAGAAGAACGAGAGGGCAAATAATGTTGCACTACAGGTTCTTCTGGTAAAGGACGACGCTGCTGGAAACGCCACAACTTAAAAGCTAGCGCTATCCCTGTTGTTCCCAAACCAAAAGCGAACAACGACCAGCTATCATTCAATCCGCCAATCAGGGCATCTATAGCGCCCATTGTTATCAATACACTGATTAGCGGCTCTTTTCGGTAGGTTGACTTCAAAAAACGAGGTAATACAGCATTCATCACAGCTTGGTTGGTTCCAGTTCACCTTTTGTGTATATTTACCAAGAATACCTCACCCGTAGTTTGCCTTTCTTATGTAAGGCAGATACAAATTATGATTTTCTTTAGTAGAGAGGAAGTGGACTCATTAATCGCCTTGTATATATTAGTAGAGTGTGGCGGAACTTTGTTTACCCTTAACTATGGGATTTTACCCCTTGCCAAGTTTTGTTAATTGACATAGTGGCTGCATTTCCACCCTACTGTACTAGTTGCAAGTTTATAATATTTATATCACTGATAAATATTTCGATTCCTCTCTTGCTTACATTCTAGGGCAATAATTTACGAATAAGTCTAATTAAAGTATCTAAGGCGAAGTAATTGGCTATCAATTCTTAAAGTCAAACCAACTGGTTGTTCCAGCTGGTTGAAACTCTTTTAATTACTAGCTTACAACTTCTACCTTGTGCTTGTTAGTGACACTACTTCAGACCTAGCCATGATACCACCCCTTGATTGGTGACGTATTCAATCACCAGCAGCAAAGCGAAGCCAATCATTGCTGCTCGACCATTCAAGCGTTCAGCATATTCGTTAAAGCCAAACTTAGGCTCCTCTAATTTAGGTGTAATCGTTGGTTGTGTTTGTGTCATTTTTAAGAAACCTTTTTTCGGCAAACGGGACTTGATATTAGACTTCGCAGGAGTTGTTGAAGATAAGCGGCAAAAGTTAAAAGAATAGACTTGTGCTTTTACTTTTACCTTTTACCTTAGACTTGGTAGCTTATCTGACTTTTCAGGATGGAAAACCTCACTTCTATTTCTCTTTTCCTTTAAGGAGAGAGACTTTGAATTTTCTCCTTCTCCATCGGTAACGGAGTCAGGAGGTTAGATTTTTCCTGGGCTTTTCCAGATAACGTGAAAAGTTAGAGTAGCTTAAAAGCTAATTGCAATACTTGAATGTCAAGATAACTTGATAAATTCAGCAAAAGCTTCCTAGTAGGGAGCTATACAATCGCTTCTTTAATAAATTGTTACTATTCTTTATATATTGTATAAATACTGGGGCAATAGTCAAGGGTAAGAGTTTGGAGCTACTCAGATTAAATTGAGAAACTTAAGACACAGATTAATTATCTCTAATACAGCTATCTGTAATAGACCAGTCCTAAGAGGAAAGTAGCAAGCTTGAAATTCGCAGGCTACAGTTAAACAAAAAAATTATCAGAGGCGATATATGGAAATTGGCGTTCCCAAGGAAAATAAAGATCAAGAATTTCGGGTAGGTTTAAGTCCTTCTAGTGTGCGGGTACTGCGGGAAAATGGTCATAGTATCTTTGTCGAGACACAAGCAGGTAATGGTGCTGGATTTTCAGATGACGACTACAGAAATGCTGGAGCCGAAATTGTCCCTACATCAGAAACGGCTTGGAATCGGGAATTAGTTGTTAAAGTCAAAGAGCCTTTGACATCTGAGTATAAATTTTTGCAGAAAGGGCAGATATTATTTACTTATTTACATTTAGCAGCCGATCGCAAATTGACAGAGAATTTAATTGATTGTGGCACAACTGCGATCGCTTACGAAACTGTAGAACAACCAGGCGCTAACAGACTACCCTTGCTCACCCCTATGAGCGTTATTGCTGGTCGGCTAGCAGTACAATTTGGGGCGAGATTTCTAGAACGTCAGCAAGGTGGTAGAGGAGTTCTTTTAGGTGGTGTCCCTGGAGTCCAACCAGGTAAAGTAGTAATTTTAGGTGGCGGCGTTGTCGGCACAGAAGCAGCTAAAATTGCCGTAGGCATGGGTGCTAGCGTCCAGATTTTAGATGTGAGTGTCGAGCGTTTATCTTATTTAGAAACCCTGTTTGGCTCTAGGGTCGAATTGGTTTATAGCAACTCTGCTCATATTGAAGCCGCAGTCATTGAAGCGGATTTGCTCATCGGTGCAGTTTTAGTACTGGGACGCAGGGCACCAATATTAGTATCCCGTGAATTGGTTAAACAAATGCGTCCTGGTTCTGTAATAGTTGATGTAGCCGTTGACCAAGGTGGTTGCATAGAAACCTTGCACCCGACATCACACACAAATCCGGTATACGTTGAAGAAGGTGTAGTGCATTATGGCGTTCCTAATATGCCAGGAGCAGTACCTTGGACAGCAACCCAGGCACTCAACAACAGTACATTACCTTATGTTGTCCAGTTGGCGAATTTAGGAATTAAAGCACTGGAAGTTAACCCAGCATTAGCTAAGGGTGTAAACGTGCAGAACCATCGCTTAGTACATCCTGCTGTGCAAGAGGTATTCCCTGATTTAGTAAATTAAGGTGTGCAAGGATTAGGCGATCGCTTATTTTAATAGAGGTAGCGATCGCTAAT
>NZ_DASQZC010000266.1:0-16950 GCF_035638895.1 Nostoc sp.
CATTTCGCTTCTCTACGAGACGCTACCGCGAACGCTGCATTCGCAATGACATTGTGTAATTAATTATGTTTACCTACTTAGGCAAAGCAGTACTAAGCAAACTTTTCTTTAATGATTTGACCTTAGCGCGAACCTCTGGAAGTGACTGATCTTTGCAAATTAGCTAGAGCGCGATTGTAATCTAAAATAGCTGCGACTCGATTACCTTCTGCTCTTGTCAGATCATTTTCAGCAGAAATCACCTCTGTTTGAGTACCTACACCTGCTTGGAACCTCAGCCTTGCTAAATTCAGAGCTTCCCTAGCTTGATTTAAAGCCACACTAGAAGTCTGCACATTATTTAAATTGGATTGCAATTGAGAATAGTACTGTTCTACATCAAAGCGAATTAGGTCGCGCTGGCTGCCAAATTGAGACTCTGCGATCGCAACATTAGCTCTCGATTGAGCCGCCCTTGCTCTTGCAGCTCCGGCATCAAATAAAGTGAGATTTCCGTTAAGTCCCAATGAATAGCCATCATTAATGTTGGCGCCATCATTAAACCGATCTGACAGGTTGTAGTTGCCTGCCAAACTAATTTGCGGCCCCAACTGCGAAAGTGCCTGTCGTCGCTGTTGCTCGGAAATATTACGTTGTGCTAATTGCTGTTGCAATTCTGGGCGATTTTGAAACGCTTGGACAATACTTTGTTCTACCGTCTGGGGCCAAAGACCGGCTATTTGTACAGGATCTGCGGCGCTAATATCAGCTGACTCTGACAAACTTAACAACGTGGCAAGCTGACGACGGGCGATTTGCTGTTGAGAAATAGCATTAGTCAGTTCTTGTTGAGAGTTTGCTAAATTTACCTGAGCTTGCAACACATCAAACCGCGTACCCACTCCAGCCTGTTCTCTAGCTTGAGTATCCCGCAAACTAGCTTGGGCATTTTCCACAGCAGCTCGATTAATTCTTACTTGTTCATCTGCTTGTTGCAAATTATAGTATTGAGTCGTGGTGTTCAAACTAATTGTCAAAGACTGATTTTCAACATTCAATTGATCCACACGTAGTTGTTCTTGGGCAGCTTGGATTGTCGCTTCTCTATTACCAGAGCTATAAACGTCATAATTCAGTTGGGCTGAACCATTAAAAGAGGTGCTGCTCTGAGATGAATTATTAGTAAAACCATTACCCCTATTAGTTACACTACTGTCAATTCCCAGAGTAGGAAATAAAGCAGCTTGAGACTCGCGTAGCTCAGAACGACTGCGTTCTAGCTGTAACAGGGCTACCTGTAAATCTCGATTGTTGCGTCGTGCTAATTCCAAAGCTTGTGCCAAACTGATTGGCACAATTCCCCGAATCCTTACTTCCTGCGGTTTGGTAGGAAATTGCAGAGGATTAGAGCTGGGGTTGAGGTAATCGGGAACCTTTACAGGGCTTGAGGTATTTTGGGGTTTTGGGGGAGTTGCTGCACTTACTGCATTTGGAAAAAGAATAGCGAAGGCTAGGCTAACCCAGGTAAAATGCACGAAGAATAAACTGAAATTCATAAATAGATTGTAGTTATTAATTAGTTGTTGAGGATATAATCACAACTTTTCATCTTAATTGATCTATGGGAATTTAAATTCCCCCTCAAAAAACTGATATTAATAAATTAGCCTACAATCAAGCCATCCTGAACTCGAATAATCCTTTTGGTTTGAGCAGCAATATCTGGTTCATGAGTGACAATTACAATCGTGATCCCTTGGTCATTAAGTTCTGTCAGTAAACTCATCACCTCATGAGAAGTTTCAGTGTCTAAAGCTCCTGTTGGCTCATCTGCCAAAACTAATGCAGGTCGATTGACTAAAGCACGAGCGATGGCTACCCGTTGTTGTTGTCCCCCAGATAGTTGACTCGGACGGTTAGATATGCGTCCCGCTAGTCCTACTTTTTCTAAAGCATCTAATGCCCTTTCACGGCGCTTTGGCTTAGGCAAGTTAGCGTAAACCATTGGTAGCATAACATTTTCCAGCGCTGTTGCTCGCGCCAATAAATTAAATTGTTGGAAAACAAAACCAATCCTTTGGTTACGAATATAGGCTAATTCATCATCATCAAAAGTCGTCAGGTTTCTGCCTTCAAAAATATAGTCTCCAGTTGTGGGACGATCCAGACATCCCAAAATATTCATGAGTGTGGATTTCCCCGAACCTGACGCACCCATAATCGAGACATATTCCCCTTCTTCAATAGAGAGTTCAATCCCCTTGAGGATTGGAACACTAACTTCTCCCAAATGGTAAGTTTTAGTAATAGATTCCATCCAAATCATTGTTGGCATAGTAGAGAGACGCGATTAATCGCGTCTGTACAAGAATTACGAATTATTTAGTCGCTTCTTAAAGCAGTAATTGGATCTAATTTAGATGCATTCCGTGCTGGAATTACCCCAGCGACTAAGCCAACGCTCAAGGAGAGTCCAAAGCCAGCAATAATCGACAATAAAGAAATTACAAAGGGAAATTTGAAAGTGTTTGCAGCTATAAAGGCTAATAAAATGCCAGTAACCATCCCAATACATCCACCAACGATGGAAATCACGATCGCTTCGGTTAAAAATTGATTAAGTATTGCAGAATTGGTGGCTCCTACGGCTTTGCGAATCCCGATTTCTCGCGTCCGCTCAACCACGGAAACCAGCATAATGTTGGCAATACCGATTCCACCAACCACTAACGAAATTCCAGCGATCGCTACCACCATTACTGTAAATAAACCCACAATATTAGTGAAGGTACTAACAATATCAGCTTGATTGGTCAGTCGAAAATCATCAGCTTGCGGCGGATAAATGTTGTGACGCAGCCGTAAAAGATTGGTGACTTGAAACTGAGCGGCTTCTAACTGTTCCTGATTAGCGCCTTTAACTAAAATTCCATTTACAGAAACGCCTACCAGGGCATTGTTCCCAACCAGTCTCTTCGACATAGTAGTTAGAGGAATAAAAACCTGGTCATCTCGATCCATCGGCCCTTGAGAACCTTTAGGTTCCATCACCCCAATTACTTCATAAGCCTCTCCCTGAATGCGGATTCTCTCACCGATAGGATTTACACGCTGTCCAAAGAGTGTTCTTTGAACTGTAGGGCCAAGAATAGCTACCTGTGCAACAGTATCTAGTTCTTGTTGAGTAAAATATCTCCCTTGCTGGGGGTGAGTATTTCTGACTTCTGGGTAGTTCAAATCTGTGCCATAAATGGTTGTTGAGGTGTTCTGTCCGGCATATACAACTTGAGCGCTGCGTTGGAGATAAGCAGAAACCATCTGTGCTGATGGTGCTTGTGTAGCGATCGCCTTTGCATCTTCCCAAGTCAAGGTGCTGCTAGAACCTACTCCTTGACGGACATTCCCGCTTCTTGCTGCACCCGCCAAAATTTGGATCACATCTGTACCCAATGCTTGTATCTGTTGCTCAACCCCCTTTTGCACTCCCTGACCGACAGAAGTAATGGCAATAACTGAAGAAATCCCAATAATTACGCCCAACATAGTTAGACCTGTGCGTAATTTGTTACTCCACAGAGTCTCTGCCGCCATTGTCAAAATTTCCAGCAACGGCACTGTACGAGTATTTTTAGTTTTGTAAAAGCTCTTAAATATCTTAAACATAATGTTTTATTTAAAACTCAACACAATTGAGTTAAGCATTTCTTCCTTTGCGTCCTTTGCGGTTCGTTAAAAAGTTGAGCCTTTTTACTCGGCAGTTGAACCTTTTTACTCGACATTTGAGCCTTTTTACTCCCCTTTCTGTTCCATATTCCCTGCTTCCTTGCCTCTTTTTAACTAAACCGTATTGATTTAAAACTAACTTTAAGGGGAACCACCGCCTTGACGACCACCACCAGAACGACCACCTCCGCCTCCTGTGCCTCCTCCTAGACCAGGGAAAACTCCTCCTCTTGGTGTTGATTGCGGACGCGATCCTGGTGGGAAACTGAGCAATACCCTTTCGTTTCCTGTCAATCCAGACTTAACTTCAGTAAAGTTATTCGCGCTGACACCAGTCTTAATAGGAGTAAATACAGGTCTGTTATTCTTTCCTGCCACAAATACACCTGTGGCATTTTCTTGTCGCACCACCGAGGCCGTCGGCACTACTAGAGCATTTTCAACTTGACCGGCTTGAAAATCTACTTCCGCATTCATCCCAGATCGCAGTACCCTTTGAGGATCTGAAAGTGATACTCTCACTTCAAAACTGGTGACGTTTTGCTCTACTATTGCTTGGGCAGCAATTTGGCTGACTTTACCTTCAAAAGTTTTTCCTGGGTAAGCATCCGCCTTAATCGAGACTTTTTGACCAAGGCTGATTTTGGAAATATTTGTTTCCGCTAAATTTGCGACAACTTCATTTGTTGAAGCTAAAGACAAGATTGAAGAAGAAGAAGAAGAAGCTACTTCACTACTGGCTGTTGTAGGTGTCACAAAAGCGCCGGGATCAGCAAACTTCTTTGTCACCACACCATCAAAAGGTGCACGAATAATTGTGTCATTGATTTCGGCTTGGATATTTTGCAACGAACCACGAGCAGATGTTACCTGGGCGCGGGCTGCGTCAATATCTTCTTGGCGCGTTCCGGCTTTTAGAAGTGCCAAAGCTTGCTGTCTTTGCTTTACCACAGCTTGGGCTTGCTCAATGTCTTCTGGACGTGACCCGGCTTTTTGCAGAGCTAATGCCTGTTGTGCTGCATTCACAGTAGCTTGGGCGGCATCACGATCGGCACGGCTTTGGTTGAGAGTCTGAAGGGAAATACCGCCTGCATTGTAAAGTTGTTGATTGCGGAGAAGATTATCTTCTGCTTTTCTTAGAGCCGCTTGAGTATTTTGTAACTGTGCCTGTGCTTGGGCGATATCTTGAGAGCGATTACCTGCTTGTACCTTTTGTAGATTCGCCTGGGCTTCGTCTAATGCTCCTTGTGATTGGCCAATATCTTGAGGGCGATTACCTGCGATCGCTTTTTGCAGATTCGCCTCGGCTTGTGCCAATTGTCCTTGAGCAGAGGTGAGTTGCCCCCGCAAGTTGGAATCATCCATGTAAGCAACAATCTGTCCCTGTTTGACGATATCTCCTTCTTTCGCCAGCAGGCTTTTCAGGATGCCGGAATTTTTCGGACTGAGGTTAATTGACCGCTCAGGTTTCACCGTTCCGTTCGCTGAAACTGTCATTGTTAAACTCTGCCTTTCTACAGGCTGTGTCAGCACCCGGCGGCTGGCTTGTTGACGGGGAGCAACCGTTACTTGGTAATAAACGGCATAGCCAATTCCACCCAAAAGGCAAAGAGCAATTAGCCAAGAGAGCCAATTACGTCCCCCCTTTTTTTTCTTTACCTCTGGAACTAAAACTGATGAATCTACGGTCTTCTGTGTATCAATTTTCATATAATTTCGTTTAAAAAGAACGGCTACCGAGCTAGTTATTCACGGCTAATATAGCCTGGTAGCCCTATACCAACAATGATTTTGAGTTTTTAGTGTTTTAGTAAGATTCTGTCTTCTTTATAGTTGCGTCTGCCGTCGCGATCGCAATCTTGATTGAGATCGCCAACAACGTAGACTTTCGTCTAGACACTTGCAGGCGCAGTCAAGAGAGTGGGAACAATGATCAGGGTAGCAGCAGATAAAACTATGGATATCCGGTTTGCTTTTAACATGGAATTGATTCTTTATTTGCATTAAAGTTATATTTTGTTGAGGTTTGAATTCAGCAATCTTTAGACAGTTATTTTTGTTTTGGCATCAAGGAGTTTAATATTTACCTCATCGTATAAATTCATACACATTAATTATTGCTTAAAACGTCCAAACCAATGTATGACCAAAGTCATTAGTAATTCCAGACTGATGTATGACCAAAGTCATAAATTTTTTAATGGTGAGTGGGGACTTGTACTGAGCGACTTGCCTTGAACCTGTCCTGAGCGTAGCCGTTCGCGTAGCGTCTCGCAGAGAAGGGATGCCCTATTCCCCATTCCCTACTCCCCACTCCCTACTCCCTAATTAATCCTAATGATGTAAGATTTTGCTACCGTCAACAGCGCAGATCGTTTAAGCTAGCTGAAAGATTCTTTGATTAGTGGCTTAAAGGCGGTAATGTGCCTAAACATGTTCGTTTGATTTCTTTTCTAATGGTCTGTAGTTTATGGAGTATGCCAAAAGCCGCTAACGCGCAGGCGTTAATACCCCATACATTGCAACTAGATGGGGCAAAGTTAGAGAAGCAGGGGTTGACCTTGGCCCAGGAGGCGGCTCAACTGGCTCAGTTTCAACAGGTTGATTTAGCTTTGCCACGAGCGAGGCTGGCTAGTCAACTGGCTCCTAAGAATGATAAAGTTTGGTTGCTCTTAGGTGGATTGCAACTGCAAACTAAAGAGTTTGACGGGGCGATCGCTAGCCTGAAAAAAGCGCAATCTATCAACCCCAAAAATGGTGATATTTTGTTTGCTTTGGGATCAGCTAATTTTCAGCAGAAAAATTACCAAGCAGCTGTTGTTAATTACCAAGACGGTTTGAGGTTAAAACCCAATGATCCAGAGGGTTTGTTTAATTTGGGTAATGCTTATTATCTGCTGGGTCGATTGCCAGATGCGATCGCGCAGTACAATACAGCAGTTTCTCAAGATAAAAAATTCTGGCCGGCGCTCAACAACATTGGCTTAATCAACTACGAACAGGGTGATATCCCCGGAGCGATTAAGCGATGGCAATCTGCTGTAACCCTTGATAAGCAAGCCGCAGAACCTTTATTGGCTTTGGCAGTGGCATTGTATACTAAAGGCGACCGCCAACAAGGATTAAGCTTGGGAGAAGCCGCACTCCGCATCGATCAGCGCTATGCTAATTTGGATTTCCTCAAAGAAAATCTCTGGGGCGATCGCCTACTGTCTGATACGAAAAAATTCTTAGAATTACCCCGTATTCAAGCAGCACTACAGCAACCAGAAAACTCATCATCAGCCCCTGGACAACAGCCTACTCAATAGGAGTGGGGATGAGAGAGCAGGGGGAGCAGGGGAGGCAGGGGAAGAAGAATGAAGAACCAATTCCCCACTCCCTACTTACTACTCCCCTCTCCTATTACCACTTGCCTAATTGCACCTTTTCATAGTACATCTATACTAAACTTACTAAATATAGGAACTAATCGCCCAAAAATGTTTGCGGGCGAGTATTCCTGAAATTAGTTGTCAATTCTCAATGGTCATCTGTGGGTAGAAGTGCGATGATTTGGTCAACAAACTGTTGATGGTCAACAACTGGCTTAGAAATGTAACCATCAGCACCGCTTTGCTTGAGAAAGTTTTCGCGATCGCCTTCCATAGCATGTGCCGTCACTAAAATAACGGGTAAGTTTGCTGTTTTGGGATCAGATTTTAACATTTGTGTAATTTTGATTCCATCAACAGATTTACCTTGGTAAACGCTTCTAGACAGAGAAACATCCATTAAAATCAGGTCGGCTTCTCCTGATTGGGCAATTTTTATTACTTCTTCGACATTTTCAGTGTGTTTTACACCCAAGCCGCCACGCTTGGACAAAATTTTGGAAAAAACACGAGCATTAATTAGATCGTCTTCGACAATTAAAACAGTTTTCATGAGATTTTTAGTAATAGAGGTAGAGGTAAGGTGATTAGGCAATTCAAAACTTAAAATGAGAAAGTGCAGTCATGGCAAGTATCCTGGCTATGGAGTCTATACAAATTAAGTGTGCAGCGTATCATTCGATTAAAACAGATAGCAGATAGCTGTTTCCTTTTTAATAGTTAATGTACATCCTGTCATCAAGGATGATACTACTGCTTTTTCTTTTATGACTATCAATATTTTGTTAGGAATCCCATTTCATCCGTTATGCTGTGGTTGCTGCAATATTGAGTTCCGACGGCTTTAGTGTAGTTAAATTTCAGGGAAAAAACTCATGGCAAAACAGTTAAACCTTCTCTCAACGGGACAGGTAATTACAACAGCCCTGCATACCGAGATGCAACGGTCTTATCTAGAATATGCCATGAGCGTGATTGTCGGGCGAGCGCTACCAGACGTGCGTGATGGCTTAAAACCAGTGCATCGCCGCATTCTATATGCCATGCACGAACTCGGTTTAGTACCAGATAGACCCTATCGAAAATGTGCCCGTGTAGTGGGTGATGTGTTGGGTAAATACCATCCCCACGGCGACCAATCAGTTTACGATGCTTTAGTTAGGCTGGTACAGGATTTTTCTAGCCGCTATCCTTTGCTGGCAGGACACGGTAATTTTGGCAGTGTCGATAATGACCCGCCAGCAGCGATGCGTTATACAGAAACGCGTCTCGCACCCATCAGCCATGAGGGAATGCTGACAGAAATTGGCGAAGAAACTGTGGAATTTGTCGGTAACTTTGATAATTCCCAGCAAGAACCAACAGTTTTACCTGCTCAGTTGCCATTTCTGTTGCTCAATGGCTGTGCTGGTATTGCTGTGGGAATGGCAACAAATGTTCCACCCCACAACTTGGGGGAAGTTGTCGATGGGTTAATTGCCTTAATCGACAATCCAGATTTGCCAGATGAAAAATTATTTGAGTTAATTCCAGGGCCAGACTTTCCTACTGGTGGAGAAATAATTGGTGAGACTGGAATTCGAGAAGCATATACCACAGGTAAAGGTGGGATTCTGCTGCGGGGAGTTGCGACTCTGGAAGAAATTCCAGCTACAAGGGGAAGCAAGCGACGGACGGCAATTATCATTACAGAATTGCCTTATCAAGTGAATAAGGCTGCCTGGATTGAGAAGGTAGCGGACTTAGTAAATCAAGGACGCTTGCAAGGAATTTCTGATCTTCGAGATGAAAGCGATCGCGAAGGGATGCGGGTGGTAATTGAACTCAAACGCGATACCAATCCCCAAGAAGTTCTCCAGCATTTGTATCATCAAACTGCTTTGCAAATGACTTTTGGGGCAATTCTCTTAGCAATAGTGAATGGACAACCCCGCCAGTTAAGTTTGCGTCAACTGTTGCAGGAGTTTTTGAGTTTCCGAGAAGAGACGCTGAACCGTCGCTACAATTACGAGTTGGAGAAAGCCCAAAGTCGTGTGCATTTGCTGGAAGGTTTACTCAAAGCACTATCTAATTTGGATCAGGTAATTGAAATTTTGCGGCAAGCTCCCGATGGAAGTACGGCAAAAATAAACCTTTGTAGCCGACTAGATTTGAGTGAGGTACAAGGAGATGCAATTCTGGCTATGCCGTTGCGTCGCCTCACCAGTTTAGAACAGCAAAATTTGCAGCAGGAATTTGAGCAGATAAGTGAACAAATTAGACTGTTGGAGCTATTACTCAACGATCGCCGAGAATTACTCAAGGCACTGAAAAAAGATTTGCGATCGCTCAAGCGCAAGTACAACGATCCCCGGCGTACCAAGCTAGCGCCTACCAGCACCGATACAAAGGTACAAGAGAACAAAGGAACAAGGGGACAAGGAGTAGAGGAAGAAGAGGAACTTAAATCTTCTGAACCAGCAGAAGAAGCGGTTTTAGAGTTTACCCAACGGGGTTATGTGCGCCGCACCCAGCCATCTGGGAGAAAGTCAAAAGGTGAAAATGGTCTGCATGATAACGATTTCATTATCCAAACTGTTTTAACTGACACAGAAAAAGACTTGCTAATACTAACTGGTGGCGGCAAAGTCTATCCTGTAAAGGTGGGAGAAATTCCCCCAACCACTGGACGTTCTCCACGGGGAAAACCTTTGATTACCATGCTCAGTAATACTGCTCAAGGCGCTCAAGAAGCAGTCGTCAGCCGCTTTTTGCTGCCGGAAAATCTTGAAACTAAGCAGATGATTCTCTTAACAAAAGAGGGACGGATTAAGCGGCTGTCTCTGGGAGAATTTACTAACTTGACTAGGCGCGGAATCACAATTTTAAAGCTCAAAGACGATGATGAATTGTCATTTACCCAGTTCACCAAACCAGGGGAGCATCTAATTTTAGCTAGTTCCGGTGGGCGACTGTTGCGCTTTGCAGTCAATGATGAACAATTACCGATCATGGGGCGCACAGCGATGGGTTTACAAGCATTTCGGTTATTGAAAAATCAGCAAATGGTTGGCTGTGTCACTGTTGGTAAAGATGACCAGCTACTGCTAGTTACTCAAGAAGGATATGCCAAACGAATGCCCGCGAGTCAGCTAAGAGCAGCTAATCGCGGCGATTTAGGCACGCAAGCGCTGAAATTCGCTAGCAAAACTGACAACTTAGCTGGTATGGTTATAGCAACGATCGCATCTGCCGAGGTAGCTTTAGTGACGAATAAGGAGCGGGTAGTGCGGATACCTCTGGAAACAGTGCCAATATTGGGCAAAGATGTTAAAGGTGAGAGTATCATCCAACTCAACCGCGATGAAAAAATTATCACCGTTGCTGAAGTGCGAATGTAAATCAAGGTAAGTTTTTATTATTTTTAGGCTTCGCCTCGTTCCCAGTCTCCGGCTGGGAATGCCTTTTTAGAGGGTCAGTGCCTCCCGAATGGCGGCAGAAAATATTTGGATGGTTCTGACTTAAGTATCATCCACATACAAAATAAAAGTTTTGCATTTTGTTTAATGTACGTCTTTAAGTATTTTTTACTCTAAGTATCTCTATTAATTATCAATAATTTTTAATTGTAAAATAACAAACTCTATGAAATACAAAGCAATACAAATGATTATTTGATAATTAATCTCAATAAAGATAGGATTGGCTCTGACGATAAAAATTTACATAACATTTCTTCTACGTCGGTAAATCTAACTAAAGGCAGATATTTTAATCTGTATAAATAGCAATTGCTGTTTATGTCAAGCTATGGAAACAAAAGTATAAAACATGTTGCCTTTATTAAAATATTTGTTATATTAGTTTACATAAGGCAATAAACCTTAAAAATTAAGTTTGGAGTCCGAACCATGACAAATGTAACCACAACAAAAGTAACCACTCCTGTAATTGAAGATCGCAACGCTTGGCGTTGGGGCTTTACTCCACAAGCAGAAATTTGGAACGGTCGCTTGGCAATGATTGGTTTTTCAGCAGCCGTTTTGGTTGAGCTTTTTTCTGGTCAAGGCTTTCTACATTTTTGGGGCATCCTATAAGTTTTAATATCTAAGATGACCTATAAATAAAAAAACCTGGAGTGCTAATTCACTACCAGGTTTTTTATTTTTTTGTAATTAGTCAGTTGTCATTTGTTTATTTACTAATGACCAATGACTAATGACTAATTGACTACCGAATATACTCTTTGAGAACGCTGTTACGATTTGGATGGCGTAATTTGCGGAGTGCTTTCGCTTCAATTTGACGAATGCGTTCGCGGGTGACGTTGAAAATCTGTCCGATTTCCTCAAGAGTCTTCATCCGACCATCATCCAAGCCGTAACGCAGTCTGAGAACATCGCGTTCACGAGGACTTAGACTATCGAGGACTTTTTCAAGGTCTTCGCGCAGAAGGTTTTTGGAAACTTGGTCTTCTGGTGTTTCACCATCAGATTCAATAAAATCGCCCAATCGAGAATCTTCTTCTTTACCAATGGGCGTTTCTAGTGAAATAGGTAGCTGGGCAGATTTAGCAATAAACCGCAACTTCTCAATGGTCATTTCCATGCGAGTGGCGATTTCTTCTTCAGTAGGTTTGCGACCCATTTCTTGAGACAGTAACTTGGTAGTTTTCTTAATCCTAGAGATGGTTTCGTAAAGGTGAACTGGAAGACGAATTGTGCGGGATTGATCTGCGATCGCGCGGGTAATTGCTTGACGAATCCACCATGTAGCATAAGTGGAGAACTTATAACCTTTTTCGTGGTCAAACTTTTCAGCGGCACGAATCAAACCGAGACTGCCTTCCTGAATTAAGTCTTGGAACGACAAACCACGATTCATGTACTTCTTGGCAATGGAAACTACAAGACGGAGGTTAGATTGCACCATCTTGTCTTTCGCCCTACGACCAACATGGAGGCGATAACGAAAAGCTGGCAAAGGTAGTTGTACTGCTTCTGCCCATTCACTATCTTTAGGATCGCGATCTAACTGTTCACAGAGTCTTTCCCGAACCCTCTCTAATTCCAGCAAATCAGCGATTTTCCGCGCCAATTCAATTTCTTCGTCTGCCCGCAACAGCCGAATTCTACCAATTTCTTGCAAGTAGAGCCGAATTGAATCTTCGGTATAGTGCTTCTTCTTGCTTTGTGTCCGACGACGCGATTTAGCGGCTTTTCCAGACTTTGCGTCGTCCTCATCAGACTGAGGCTCTAAAAATTCCTCGTCACCTTCATCGATGATCAGCAAGTCCTCTTCATCGTCTATTAAGAGTTCTTCTAACTCGAGCTCAGGCTGATTTATTATTTCTAGGTCAGGCTGATATATGCTTTCGAGTACGTTGTTAGCCTGGTTCATGCCGCGTTCCTCATGCTCCTTGCAGAATCAATTACTCAAGATGTGTTTACTGCTCTTTTAAACGAGCTATTCATCAACCGAAAATAAACTTTTCAGACGATTTGCCAAAGATATTTTCGGACGTTTTACACCTCCGGTAGGAGGTTTTTTACTTTATTTTTACTTTAGTTTAAGCGATTACTAAAAGTGACTTGCTCATCTTAGTAAATGTTATGTGTGTTGCTATCACACACTGCTTTCAACTAACTGGTCAAAAAAAAGACTCGCCTTTATCAAAAAATTTGCCACTCTATACTAATGAGTTCAGACTGTTGGCAGATTTTCCTAGAAAGACTCTTCCGATTGTAGCCTGTTTCACAGAAATTGCACTCTTTTTGTGTATTAATCATGAACTTCTAAAGCAATTATTAGCCACTATTACCAAAAAGACATTAAAAACGGGAGTTATACTCTTAAATTTTTCTCCACTTTTCGGAATTGCAGTGACCCTCTTATTACATTACAAAGTAAGTACGTTTGCTTTTGCTGGATTTCATGTATTTTACACAACATTCATTACTTAGGAAGAGTGAATTTTATGTTAACTCAGACAATTCGTTTTAATCTACCCATTTTTACATTTCCTTCACAAATTACGCATTCCTTAGACTAAACCGGGTCTTGACCTTGGGTAAATACAACAAGGGTGATGGTGTTTGCCTTAAAGCAGTTAACCTTCTGTGTACTAATTACCTTAACTGAGGAGTTAAGGTTGTAGCAGAATCGACCTGATAGCAGATCAATTTAGGTTTAACTAATTTGGTCTTATTCACACGTTAGCGCACTGTGGCGATTTCAGCCCTATGAAACTTGACAAACTTTTCTTATTGTATACAAGGATATTTTAATCAATACAAAAAGAATTTGTCTTGCGAACTCGCCAGTATAGTCTTATTTAAGGCAAAAGTTCATTAGACACATCCGATACAATAGCGATCGCCACGGCAGTACATGAAGATATTAACAAGCTTGCTGTCAGATGGTGTTCCCTTCCAGTAGGCATTACCTCCAATAAAGAGAACCTCGAAGATTGCCTGATGATTTGGTTACAAACTTTGTTTACGTAAGTATTTTGTAAACTTAAATACTTTTATTCCAGTAAGTTTCTGTCATATTATTATGAGAAATCCTCAAAATACTTATTAATTGCTGTTTGATAGATGAGATTCAGTTATTTTCTTAAAGCATAACAAATGTGTTTCTAGCTGGTGGACAAAATAAATCAGCCAGCCAGCGCAAAGAGTATTATCTTAACTAAACTTCTATAAAGTTGGTAGTTTAGCTAACACTAGAAGATTGAATTTTTGTAAAATATTGACAATAAGCAAATTATATGGTCTTTTGCTAACTGAAAAATTTAGAATTTTTGTAGTTATGTTGCCCTGACCTACCACTTGCGTGATAAAGCAACCTAATTTTTTTTAATTAATTTCTACCCCTAGTGGTGTGTCAAGCTAACAATGCTTGGATTGAATAACGTAGATGCAAAGCGGTGAGGGGGTTGCAGTTTTCTCCCTTCTCTAGGAGACGCTTCGCGAAGGCGCTAGCCTTTCCCTTTGAGATTCGGGGAAAGGCTAAAAGCGATAGCGTAGCGTTAGCGAGTCCGCGAGCGTCTGGCGGCTCCCATAGCAACAAAGGAGCATCAGGGCTTGCCGCAGGCTACCGCAGAGGCACAGAGAACACAGAGAGAAAGATTCTAAAACTTGGTTTACTTAAGCATTGTTGGCTTGACAGACTACTTACGGAAACTGGAAACTATCAGCAATGCTTGAACTACCGTGGTGTTGGGGTGGTTTTTAGATTTGGGGGAAAAGGCAGTTTTGGATATAAAAAAGGTAATGGGTGAAAACGTATCACCCATTACCAATGTCATAAATTATTCGAGTCGTGTCAGAGAATCGATATTAAATATCTAAATCGGTGAAGTTGAGTTTAGAACCGTATGTTTCGATGAATTCTCGTCTGGGGGCGACGCGATCGCCCATTAAAATTGTGAAGATGCGATCGGCTTCAGCAGCGTCCTCAATTTCAACTTGCTTCATTTTGCGGGTTTCTGGGTTCATTGTGGTGTCCCAGAGTTGTTGTGGCATCATTTCACCCAAACCTTTGAAGCGTTGGATGGTATAGTTGGCGTTAGCAGGGAATTTGGCGATCGCTTGATTCTTTTCGCGATCGCTATAGCAGTACTCATGATTACGTCCCCGTTCTACTTTAAACAGTGGGGGACAAGCAATATAAATAAAGCCTTGTTCGATGAGCGCTCGTTGATATCGATAGAAGAATGTTAACAACAAAGTCCGAATGTGCGCCCCATCTACGTCAGCATCTGTCATGATGACTATGCGGTGATAACGCAGTTGGTTGGAATCGAATTCATCACCTTTGACACCTAAACCGAGTGCTGTAATTAACGATTGAACTTCGTTATTTTTATAAATTTTGGCATCGTCGGTTTTTTCAATGTTGAGAATTTTACCACGTAGAGGCAAGATAGCTTGAGTGCGGCGATCGCGTCCTTGTTTGGCACTCCCACCGGCTGAATCCCCTTCCACGATGAATATCTCAGATTCGCTGGGATCACGAGAACTACAATCTGCCAATTTACCAGGTAATGGCGAAGATTCCAGTACAGATTTGCGCCGAACTAATTCCCGCGCATGACGCGCTGCTTCTGCGGCTTTGAAAGCTTGGATAGCTTTATCTAAAATTGAGTCTGCGATCGCAGGGTGAAATTCTAGATACTCGGTGAGGACTTCTCCTACCAAAGAATCAACAATCCCTCGAACTTCGGTGTTACCGAGTTTGGTTTTGGTTTGTCCTTCAAATTCTGGATCTGGAACTTTAACGGAAATTACCGCAGTCAAACCTTCGCGGACGTGTTCGCCACTGAGGTTAGTTTCATTCTCTTTAATTTTATTGCGCTTGCGAGCGATC
Organism: Nostoc sp.; assembly: GCF_035638895.1. GTDB lineage: Bacteria > Cyanobacteriota > Cyanobacteriia > Cyanobacteriales > Nostocaceae > Nostoc. The sequence goes on from NZ_DASQZC010000266.1 coordinate 15,429, forward strand.
GCATTTAATGTCCGAGTCAGAACTGCTTTCAACCCTTCTAAGTGCGTACCACCATCCACTGTACGAATATTGTTGGCAAAACCTAGAACATTATCCGTATAAGCATCAGTACACCATTGTAATGAAACTTCTACTTGCACATTGTTGCGTTCGCCCTGCACATAGATAATTTCTTCATGCAACGGCTGCTTCTCGCGGTTCATGTAAGCAATATATTCTTTAATGCCACCCTTGTAATCGTAGGATTCTACTTTCGGTGTATCGCTTTTTAGTAGTTCTAAACGGTGGTCAGTAAAGGTAATTTTGACACCTGCATTCAGATACGCCAATTCCCGTAGGCGACCTGATAAAGTGATGTAATCAAACTCAATGCTAGTTGTAAAGATTTGAGTATCTGGCTTAAAGGTGACAGAAGTTCCAGTTCTAGCTTCTTTGTAAGGCTTTACTTGCAGTTCACTAACTGGGATACCGCGTTCATAGCGTTGGAGATAAACTTTTTTATCTCGCCAAACTGTAACTTCTACAACCTCAGACAGGGCATTAACAACAGAAATACCAACCCCGTGCAATCCTCCAGAAACTTTGTAACCACCGCCGCCAAACTTACCACCGGCGTGTAGTACCGTCATTACGGTTTCCAAAGCCGATTTTCCGGTGCGCGAGTGAGTATCGACGGGAATACCGCGACCATCATCTGTTACAGTCACCGAACCATCAGCGTTGATATCTACCTCTATATGAGTGCAATGACCCGCCAAAGCCTCATCGATTGAATTGTCCACCACCTCGTAAACTAAATGGTGGAGTCCTCGCGGCCCAGTGGTACCAATGTACATTCCTGGTCTTTTGCGGACGGCTTCCAGACCTTCCAGAACTTGAATCTGATCGGCACTGTAACTGCTCGTCATGTAAACTCTCCTGATGCGTGGGGTTGAAATCGCCTAAAGGCAAATAAAAGTAAAAACACTCCAAAATTGTAACACAAAAGCCTTGCTGGCGTCTGTAGGGCATTTTCTAGAGAAGTTTATACTGGGGTTGCACTATCGTGGAAGAGGGGCAGGGGGAGCAGGGGAGGCAGGGGAAGCAGGGGAAGCAGGGGGAGAATAGCTTAATAACTAATGACTAATGACTAAATTAATTGTGATTTCTGGGGCGACGGCAACGGGTAAATCGGGTTTGGCTTTGGCTTTGGCGATGCGGTTGGGTTCTGTAATTCTCAGTGCTGATTCTCGTCAAGTCTACCGTGAGTTTGATATTGGGACGGCGAAACCAACTGTGGCTGAACAAAAATTGGTGCCGCATTATTTAATAGATATCTGCAATCCAGCAGATATCATGACAGTAGCAGACTATCAGGAGCAAACACAAGCCTTAATTGCTTCTGTTGGTGTTACACCACTGTTGCTAGTTGGTGGCACTGGTTTATATATCCGTTCTATTGTCCAAGGGATGAAAATTCCGAGAGTTGCACCACACATGGAATTGCGATCGCAGCTTGAATCTCTCGGTCAACCACAACTCT
>NZ_DASQZC010000267.1:0-4532 GCF_035638895.1 Nostoc sp.
GCCTGCGGGGAGGGGTTGGGGGTGGGGTGAAATGACTGTGGAAATCGTAACTAATTAGGCGGACATGATATCAGGTTTTAACAGAAAGTTTTCTCAAAAACTCTTTCTTTCCTCCTGCCTTCTGCCTTCTGGCTGCTTCAAAATTAATTCTGTCCGATAAGATTAACGATCGCACTAGCTAATTCTGCTGGATCGACGGGTTTCGGTAGGTGTTTTTGAAATCCTGCTGCCATTGCTTGGTTGTAGTTAATCTCTCCAGCATAAGCTGTCAATGCGATCGCAGGAATTTGCCCACCTTGCTCTGGCGGTAATTTTCTCACTTCGCGCAGCAGCATATAGCCATCCATTAAGGGCATTCCAATATCGCTTAACAGGATATCTGGCTTTGATTGAGTTAGTATTTCCAGCGCTTCACTTGCTGATTCAGCTAATGTTACAGTTGCGCCATATTGTTCTAGCGCAAAGCTAAAAAACTCTCGCACATCAGCTTGATCGTCCACAAGCAAGATTTGGACTCCAGCAAGTAATGTGTCGTCAGTACTAAGTTCTGGTTGAGAAGCTTCATCACTTTCAACTCGCAATTCAGAATTTTTCAGCAAAGGTAGTCTGACTGTAAAAGTAGCTCCTTGTCCTTCTCCCAGACTCTCTGCCTGAACTGTACCACCGTGAAGTTCTACTAGATGACGCACAATTGCTAGCCCTAATCCCAGCCCGCCAAATATCCTGGTTGTCTTGGCATCTGCTTGTCGGAAGTAATCAAAGACGTAGGGCAAAAATTCCAGCATGATTCCCTTACCTGTATCAATCACCTGAATTTGGGCTTCTAACCCAACTTGCTCTAGACGCACTTCTACTCGTCCTTCTGTGGGTGTGAATTTAACGGCATTGGAAAGGAGATTCCACATTACTTGTTGCAAGCGATCGCCATCACCCAAAACCTTGCCGATATCAGGACTTAGCACCGTTTTTATTTCAATTGATTTGGCTTCTGCTGCTAAACGCACCGTTTCTAGTGCAGATGCGATCGCTACTTTCAAATCCACTGCATAAAGATTTAACCTGACTTTACCTTGTAAAATCCGCGAAACATCAAGTAAATCTCCAATCAGTTGGGTTTGTAACTTGGCATTACGCTCGATTGTTTCCAATGCCCGGATTCTTGTGGCTTCGTCAAACTTGCGGGTTCTGAGTAACTTCGCCCATCCTAAAATCGGATTTAGGGGAGTTCTAAGTTCATGGGAAAGGACAGCGAGAAATTCATCTTTAATCCGGTTGGCTGTCTCGGCTTGTGCCCTTGCAGTTTTTTCGGCTTCGTAAAGTTGAGCGCGGGCGATCGCTTGAGCACACTGCTGTCCCAGTGTCAACATAAATCCCCGGTCTTCTTCATTAAATATTTGTCCAATAGGAAAGCTGAATCCCAAAGCCCCAATTACTTTACCTTCTGCTACCAAGGGAATAGAAGCCCAGGCATTATTTGCTATAACAGTCACAATATCTGCTAAGTCGGGATATCTAGCAATCATGGCTGCTAAATTTTCTAAAAAAATCGGCTGCCCAGTTCTGACTGTTTCTGCTATTTGGTTAGGTGCTGTGATGGGAAAAGTTGCCCAAGTATTTATAAGTGTTTGCGGATAGCCAATTGCTTGCACAACTTTTAGGGTAGTACCTCCCTCAGTAAGTAAGACAACGGAACCACCAGTAGCTTCCAAGGCGGTAATGCCTTGGTTCACCACTACATCGGCTACCTGTTGGGGAGTTAAGGCTTCCGAGAAGGCAGCAGTTATTCTTTGCAAAAGTATGGTGCGATTGACAGACCGTTCACTTTCCTGGTATAGTTTTGCGTTGTCGATCGCTATTGCAGCCCGACGAGCAATATCCTCTGCTAAAGCCAAGTCTGTCTGTTGATAGTGCCGACCTGACTCGGCTGTAAAAAAAGAGATTGCTCCAAATAATTGCCCACGGGAACGAACTGGAATCACCATTAAAGAACGAATACCCAGGCTTCGCAGCAATTGCAGATGTTCCTCATTTTGAGCCATCTGTACAAAATTGTAGTCAGATAATTGGGGATAAAAGATAGAGATTCCCAATTCTAGCTGCTCTACAAGCTGTTTTGTTTTGGTTTTGGGTGGATAACGCCGTCGGATTTCGTCTAAAATACTTTGTTTTGTGGGATCGGCAATTGCGATCGCAATTTGTTTACTTGACCAATCTTCCTGGAAAACATCTACAATACACCAGTCGGCTAAGGTTGGAACTGCTAGATTAGCCACACTTTCCAAGGCGATTTCATAATCGAATGAGGCAGCTAGTAAGGTACTGGCTTCAACTAAAAACTGTTGTGTGGCTTCAACTCGTCGGCGTTCGCGCAGCGCAGCTTGCTGTTCGTGCAGCGCGGCAAGCCGTTCGCTAATATCTTCAATAATGCCTAAAGCATACTTTGGTTGTCCGTTATCATCCCAAACTACTGATGAAGTTAAATTTACCCAAACAATAGAACCATCTTTGCGGATGTAGCGTTTCTCTAGAGAATAACCACTAATTTCTTTTGCTAAAACTTGCCGAGCATTTTCCCAATCAATTTCTAAATCGTCAGGGTGGGTAATTTCCTCAAAGTTTAATTGGATTAACTCTTCATGGCTATACCCAGTAATTTCGCACAAGGCAGAATTAACTTGAAGAAATCGTCCATCCAACCCTACTAAAGTAATGCCAACAGCTGCCTGGTTGAACATTGCCCGGAACCTTTCTTCGCTTTCTCGTAAGGCAACTTCTGTTTGCTTTGCTGCTGTCACATCTGCCAAAATAATCCCAATCCCTATCCTTTCTCCCATTGCGTTGTTGACCGGGTAATAGTTACCCAGCCAGTAGCTATAACGTTCTGGTTGTTCCCTTGTGTTTCTACTGATTTCTACATTGAGTAGGGGTTCTCCAGTATCCAAGACGCGCTGTAACTGTAGCTCAAACTCAGGCGCCATCGCTGGCAATACTTCCCCAAATTTGCGTCCTAGATGTTCTTCTATGGTCAAACCGTTAATGTCAGCGAAAACTTGATTAATTCGGATATATCGCAGTTCCCGATCCAAAAAGCATACCGCAACGGGAGCAGCTGCTAAGAGCGCATCTAGAAGAGATAGAGATTCGGCATAATGGACTAAAGCCTGCTGGATATCTCGATAAAGTCGGGCATTTTCCACTGCTAAGGCAGCACGATGGCTAATATCTGTTGCTAAAGTTAGGTCAGTGCGATCGTAGCGACAGTCTGATTGGGTGCTGATAAAGCTAATAGTTCCGAAGACTCGCCCTTGTGCGATTAACGGCACAATCATCACAGACTTCATCCCCAATTGCCGAACAAGTTCTAAGTGTTCTTCATTCTGAGTACTTGCCACTAATAGCGAGTCAGAGATATCTGAGATTAATTCACTTTGCCCAGTTTGCAGTACTTTAGTAATTGCACTTGCACCCTTGTAATCTATGACATACTCCTGAAGTTTACGCGCTAACTCCGCTTTGGATGGGTCTGCATGGGCAATGGGTAGGCGGCGAATGGAACCATCTTCATTTAAAATATTAACGCTACACCAATCAGCAAGCTGGGGAACTGATATTTTAGCGATCTGTTCTAAGGTTTCTTCGTAATCTAGCGAAGTAGAGAGTAAACTACTAATTTGGGCAATATAGCCAAGTCTTTCTTCAGCCTGTTTGCGCTCAGTAATATTTACACTTACACAGATAATACCTTGAATGCTATTGTCTACATCCCTTAATGGTTCAACCAGCAAATCGTAGTAACCATTTTCTCCACCAATTGTCAGATAAACCTCTTCACGGGTTGAAATACCAGTTTCTAGTACTTTCTGCTTAATTGCTCTCAATTGCTTTGCTACTAAGGCTGGAAATAATTCATCATCTGACTTACCCAGCATTTCCTCAGCAGTGTTTAGACCTTGAAGATTATAAATCCACTGATATCGCAAATCGCGATCGTGCTGAAATACTACGATATCTGAACTACTTAACGCTAATCGAAATCGCTCCTCACAAACTCTGAGTTTTTGGAGATTTCCATCAGCCCGGTTTTTATCAGTCTTTAATCTCTCACATAAGATACTAAAGAGCAATCCTTGTAATGCAAACAATCCAATTCGCAGAAAATTGGATAAGTCAAAACTCAGATCATTAGCTGGGAGGAGAAAGAAGTAACTACTTAGGAATGCAGACAAGCCGGTTGCTAACAGCCCTGATTTCAAACCACCATACCAAGCACTCACCATTACAGCGCTAAAAAACAGCAAGAAAGGAGTTTCCTTCATGCTTAACCAGGGGTCTAGCATCAACATCAGCACTAATGCAAGTGCGACAATTAATACAACAATGCCATAACGCAGTAAGTGGGAATAACGAATATGGGGCATGAAAATGTTTTGGAATAACCAATACTTATTGCAAAGGCTCTATACACCCTAAGCTAGTTTGCAATTTTTAGTAATTTATCTCCAGATAGATTTTTATTTATTTAGAAAACTTCT
>NZ_DASQZC010000268.1:0-50079 GCF_035638895.1 Nostoc sp.
TGCTTCACCAGAAGGCAAAATTAGAAGACAAGGAAATTTTATTATTTCCTACTAATCTAGACCCTAATGAACTCTCAAACTCTTTTAACTAAAATGGGTTGAGTAGACTATTTTTCAGACATCTTGGCAACAAATGAATTAACTAGAGAGGCGTACCTATATAAGTACGCCTTTATTTGAATAGCCAAAAAAACTCTTTTTCAAGAATCGCAAATCTTGTGGTTCAATGCAGTATTATGTCATAATTATTCGATTTTATAATTTTGAACAATAAAATTGTAAATTACTTATGCATTGTTCTGCCACCCTAAATCAACTGGTTGAAGTTCTTTTGGCCAGTTCTGTAAACTTATCTGAAAATGCTTTAAAACAAATTAGTTACGGTATACAAACAGATAGCCGTACCCTGAAGCCGGGTGAAGTATTTCTAGCTTTACGAGGCGATAAGTTTGATGGACACGAATTTGTACAAACTGCGATCGCAAAGGGTGCAATAACTGCAATTGTGGATTTTGAATACGAAAATCCGGGACTTCCTGTCTTACAAGTAAAAGACACCCTCAAAGCATATCAGAAAGTTGGCAGATGGTGGCGCGATCGCTTTAACATCCCTGTAATTGGTGTAACAGGTTCTGTAGGTAAAACTACAACTAAAGAATTAATTGCGGCAGTTTTAGGAACAAAGGGGCGAGTTCACAAAACTTTTGGAAATTACAATAACGAAATCGGTGTCCCGAAAACTCTCCTAGAACTTGGTGCAGAAAATGACTACGCCGTGATTGAAATGGCGATGCGGGGTAGGGGACAAATTGCCGAACTGACGCAAATAGCACGTCCAACAATTGGAGTGATTACCAATGTGGGGACGGCACATATTGAATTACTAGGTTCGGAAGAAGCGATCGCTGAGGCAAAATGTGAGTTATTAGCCGAAATGTCTGCTGATAGTGTGGCAATTCTCAACCACGACAATGCTTTATTAATGGCCACAGCAGCAAAATTTTGGCACGGAGAAGTTTTAACTTATGGCTTTTCTGGTGGGGATATCCAAGGGCAATTAATTGATAACGACACTGTAGAAGTTGCCGGAATCCAACTACCTCTACCTTTACCTGGTCGTCACAATGCAACAAATTTCTTGGCAGCTTTAGCGGTGGCAAAGGTGTTGGGAATCGATTGGGCAAACCTCAAAGCAGGTGTAATAGTGGATATGCCCACAGGGCGATCGCAGCGATTTACCTTACCAAACGATGTGGTAATCTTAGATGAAACTTATAATGCTGCACCAGAAGCTATGATAGCAGCATTGCAATTATTGGCAGACACACCCGGAAAACGGAAGATTGCTGTATTAGGTGCAATGAAAGAATTGGGAGAGCGATCGCAGCAGTTGCACCAGCAAGTGGGAGAAACAGTGAAAAATTTGAATTTAGACGGCTTGTTGGTTTTGGTAGATGGACAAGATGCCGAAGCGATCGCTATTAGTGCCGAAGGTATCCCATCGGAGTGCTTTGCAACTCATGCTGATTTAGTAGCTAGATTAAAGACATTTGTGCAAGCAGGCGATCGTTTATTATTCAAAGCCGCTCATTCCGTGGGACTAGATCAGGTAGTCAATCAGTTACGTGCAGAATTTTCCAGATGATACCGCTAGAAACCCAACGTCTCATATTGCGAGACTTTGTAGAATCAGATTGGCAAGCGGTTCATCATGACTTTTGACCCTAATAGCGACAACCGAAGAACCGTCTACGCACTAACGAGTTGCAGAAGTAGTGCTATCAAGACTATGTGTAGATTTCAGGCGTTGTTGGAAAGACTAGGGTTATTACTGTAGCGTCTTTGAAAAAGAATTGCTGCTAAATTCGTCACTAAACAGGTGATTGCTAGCCACAGCAAGATATAAGTAGGAGCCATCACCACGCCAATCTGAAACCAAGTATATACGTGCAATATCATTACAGAAGCGAAAAAGCTAGCAATTCCCGCAGATTGCCACACTTGATACGATGGGCGACGTAAGGCTACCAGGCTGATCGTTAAAATTGTGACAAGTAAGTTCGCTGGTACGAGAAATGCACAAATACTAATGCAGTTGCCACGAGAGAACTCAGCTATAGTGTTTAAATCGAGCATTAATTTGTTGGGATAGGTGTTAGCGTTTTAAGAATTTATTGTATTTTAAAATAACGAAATCAAAATTAATAAATATATGAGTGAGTAATCACATTGCAAATATAACATAAATTAAACTATTGAGTTGCGTTTTGATACTCCCAATAGTTAGTTAATTATAAAGATTTTGGATAAGTAGGGTGGAAAATAACCACCCTAGCTGAATTAACCCGGTAAAATCACCGTATTGATAACGTGTACCACACCATTATCAGCTTCGATATCTGCTGCTAAAACTGTGGCATTTTTAACTTCAAAACCATCAGAAGAACTAATTTTAATGGGTGAACCTTCCACAGAATTAACCGTACCGAGTTCTGCCAAATCAGCCTTTAGCAGCTTTCCTGGCACGACATGATACTTTAATATCCGCGTTAACTGGGGAATATTCTGTAACAAAGTTTGGATAGTTCCCGGCGGTAACTTGGCAAAAGCATCGTCATTTGGTGCAAAGACAGTGAACGGCCCAGGACTTTTTAATGTTTCTACTAAACCCGCAGCTTGTACAGCTGCCACCAGTGTTTTAAAAGACCCAGCCGTAACTGCAATATCAACAATATCAGCCATATATCTTACCTAGAATCTCTGCAAAAGATTTTAAAGGATAATAAACCTATTTGAAGTTTTATTAAACAAAATAAATTTAAAATCAGGCGTTAAAGAAGAGGCAGGGGAGCAGGGGGGACAAGAGGTGAGAACTTGCAACAAGTTTTCTTCCCAATACCCCATGCCCAATGCCCATTAATTATGATTAACTTTCCAGTTTGCTAAATCAGTTAAAGAGCGATCGCGGTAACGTCCATAACGCTCCTGCTTACTTTTGATTTTCGCACCCAGTTCGGGAAAAATCCCAAAGTTGGGCGGCATTGGTTGGAAATGCTTTGGCGAAGCGGAACTAATAAATTCCAATAACGCACCCATCATTGTTGTTGGTGGTAAAACCAAAGCATCTTTACCCAAGGCTAGCCGCGCTGCATTAATTCCCGCCAAGCAGCCACCCGCAGCCGCAGCAGTGTAGCCTTCAGTACCAATCAACTGTCCAGCAGCTAACAATGTTGGACGCTCTTTAAATTGCAGAGTTGGATGCATTAGCTGAGGAGCATTAATAAAAGTATTGCGGTGCATTACTCCCAATCGCACAAACTCGGCCTTTTCCAAACTGGGAATTAGCTGAAATATTCGCTTTTGCTCACCCCAGCGCAGGTTAGTTTGGAATCCTACCATATTCCACAGTTGACCGGCTTTATCTTCTTGTCGTAACTGCACCACAGCATAAGGACGTTCCCCGGTGCGAGTATCTGACAATCCCACTGGCTTTAGAGGGCCGTAGCGCATGGTATCTTCCCCACGCTGTGCTAGTTCTTCAATGGGTAAACAAGCTTCAAAAAATTTCGCCGTTTCCCGTTCAAAACCCTTGAGTTCTGTTTGTTCCGCTTTACAAAGTTCTTCTCGAAACCTTAAATACTGCTCTTTATTCATTGGGCAGTTGAGATAAGCTGCTTCGCCTTTGTCATAACGTGATGCCATAAAAGCAACGTCACGGTTAATCGATTCTCCTACAATAATCGGACTAGCCGCATCAAAAAAGCTGAGGTATTCCATCCCCGTAAAGCGCTGCAAATCCTCCGCTAAGTCGCGACTCGTTAAAGGCCCAGTTGCCAAAACCACAATTCCTTCAGGAATCGCAGACACTTCACCCCGGCGAAATTCAATTAAAGGATGATGTGCTAAAGTTTGAGTCAAATCTTGGCCAAATTGTCCTCTGTCTACCGCTAGCGCCCCACCAGCAGGTACGGCGTGTTCATCAGCTTTCGAGATGACAATAGAGCCAAGTTGGCGTAACTCTTCGTGCAATAATCCAGCTGCGCGATCGCTTGCCATTGCTCCAAAGGAATTACTACACACTAATTCTGCCAAATGTTCTGTATGATGAGCAGGGCTGAAGCGTTTTGGACGCATTTCATGGAGAATTACCGGTACTCCAGCTTGGGCTATTTGCCACGCTGCTTCTGTCCCAGCTAGTCCACCTCCAATTACTTGTATCGGTTGTTGTTCCATAGTTATATTTTTAGTTCCCTTATCATAAGTATCCATCAGCATCACAGAAGTAAAATTAAATAAAAAGTCATGCTGACTATATAATCAGCGTAAAACATGGTGGAGCAACAACACTAGATAATCTTTGCTATGCCTGGATTTTTCGTAACTTTGAAACAAGAATTGATTTGGAGTCAACAATTATAAATTATCTGTATCAATTCCTTTTTCTCTGAGTTTCGCTAACAATTCTTGATAGCGATCGCGCTCTTTTTCTAATTCTTGTGAAGCCGCTTTTAATTCTTGTAAAGCCGCTTCCTTTGCTTGACGTTCCCCTTCTGCGCGTTGGCGTTCTTGTTGCCGTAACTGGTCAATTTCTAAGGGGCTTAAAAACTTTTGTCCGGTGGGAGAAACAATTTCCAGGGTATCTGGTGTCAGTGTAAAACGGATTCCCAAACGCGGACTTACCCAGCCATTCATCTCTTCGATAACTTCAAAACTATCCCCAGAACTGAGTAAGCCATTTAAATCGTTCTTATCAGGATCATAAATATAATATTCTTCCACGCCATAACGTTGGTAAAACTGCAATTTTTTAGTCATTTCTTTGAGGGTATTACCTGGCGATAGAATTTCAAATACTACCTGTGGAGGTATATTCTCTTCATTCCATTGTAAATAGGAACTCCGTTTTCCTTTTGGTCTGCCAAAGACTACCATCGTATCAGGCGCTTGTTTAATATTAGGGTTTCCTTGAACTGGATACCAAAACAAATCTCCGGCGATAAATACATCAGGTTGTAATGCAAATAGGATTTCTAAATTTTCTTTAATTTTGACAATCCATGCAAATTGTTCTGTATTATCCGCCATTGGCTGTCCGTCCCTTTCTGGGTAGATGACTTCGATGGTGGTTTCTGGTGTAACTTGTTGTACCATTGCTGCACCTTCAAGTATGGGGTTTTTAGCTGAGATTTCTAGTTGAGATAGCGATCGCGTTAATCTAAAATGCTTAGATGCAAAAAGGCTTGTCGCCAAACATCGCTTGTCTGAATTTATTCATTTAGAGGCGTTTGCTGTATTGCTTGCTGGACTTGTGCAACATCCAAATCTAACGCCTGTGATATCTGTTCCGCACTTAAACCTAGTGCTAGCAGTTTAGGTACAGCTTCTAACTTTGCCTCAAAACGACCTTCTTGTTTACCTTCTTCCTTGCCTTCTTGTTTACCTTCTTGTTTAGCTTCTTGATAAACCCGTGTTTGCTTCAACTCACTTAACCCAAACATCGCTTCTATCTCCTCTCGACTTATGTTAGGCAATTTATAAACTAAGATTGTCTCTATTAATTCTAGTAATTGTTTTTGTGGTAGTTGCAGATTTACCGCTTGTTTAGTACGGTTAATTAGTTCTCTGGCCGTAATAATAGTTGTATCTTCATTTTCAATTACTAATTTTAAGGTAGCAATGCCTATTGGTAGTGATGCAGCTTCGCCTAATTCATCCAAGTAAATTATACTAATACGATTGCTGTTGAAGAATTCGTGGCAATCTTGTCGTTCACCAGTATCTATATTCCTTCTGGGATAAATCACCACTCCTCGCCAAGAATTTTTAGATTTTTTTTGCCGCAAATAGAGAAATACTTCTGAAACTAGGCGCAAATAAATATCTGAGTCTGGTTGAAATTGAACTTCAACGAAATAAATCAGATTTTCTTCGTCTTGAGTGGGAAGAAATACACCATCTATTCTAAAGGCAGTTTGTTTGATTTCAACTGAAGAGAATTGATAGGTATTTGCAGTTTCAGGAGGATTCCCAATGAGTTCAAAGAAGATACTGGGAAATTCTTGAAATAAACGATAAAATATGCTGTCAGTTTTCACTCTGGATGTTAAGGCACAATTTTGAACTTCAGCAAGTTTATAATGTGCTGCTCTCTGATTGCATAAATTATCCCAGATGGAAAAGTAGCTATTTGGCAGCTTCTTGTATTTTTTGATCGTAAATTCCATACTTATGGAAATTTCCGATCGCGCACTTCCACGGCATAATCTTGCACGGCTTTGGTAATCGTTTCTCGCAAGTTTGTATAAACTTTGGCAAATGGTGGATGCTTGTCGGTAAGTCCGATTACATCTGAGGTAACTAAAACCTGTCCATCGCAGTGAGTTCCTGCACCGATACCAATTGTCGGAATTGTGAGTTTTTGTGTAATCTGCATTGCTAAATCTGCGGGGATATGCTCTAAAACAAGAGAAAATACACCAGCTTGTTCCAGAGCGATCGCTTCAAGTAAAATCCTCTCACTCGCTTCTTGAGTTTTCCCTTGTTGTCGCAAACCGAGTTGATGTACTGATTGCGGTGTCAAACCGACATGACCCATTACCGGAATTCCAGCTTGAACCAAACGAGCGATAGTTTCTGCGATCGCTGGATAGCCACCTTCCAATTTTACCGCTTGAGCGCCCGTTTCCTTGAGTACCCGCCCAGCTGAGTGCATCGCTTGCTGAAGACTTTCTTGATACGTCAAAAATGGTAAATCTACCACAACTAATGCGCGTTTAACCCCACGGCGCACAGATTTGGCGTGGTAGATCATCTCATCCAAAGTTATCGGCAGTGTTGTTTCATACCCTAGAACTACTGCCATAGAGTCACCCACAAGGATTAAGTCTACACCAGCTGCATCGATGAGTTGAGCGATCGCATAATCCCAGGCCGTCAAAGCTACAATTGAACGTCCCTGTTGTTTCCATTGAATTAATTGCTGGGTAGTGATTGCCATTTTTCTAGGTGGGGAGTAGGGAGTAGGGAGTAGGGAGTAGGGAGTGGGGATTAGGGATTGGGGAATTTCACCACTCCCCACTCACCAATCCCCACTCCCTATTTCCTCATTTAACAGCGTGACTGAAAGCAATATGGGGTTTTGCACTGTCGGTTTTAGGCATTAACCAAGCTAGACCTTCACTAGTGCCAATCCATAATTTATTAGCGATGTCAGGTGCAAGGGCAAGAACCCGACTAGAAGGAAGTCCAGCAACTTCTGCATCTAACACAGCTCCTGTATTTGGATTTAATCGTAACAAACCATTGTTAGTCCCAACCCAGACACTACCATCTTTAGCAAAACGTACCGCACTCACGTCACGCCCACGCAGGCGAGTTACAGAACGCAACACTGCACCAGTTTTTGGGTTAATAACTAGCAAATTATTTGGCATCCCCGCCCAAATTAATCCTTCTGGACTTATAGCTAAAGCTTGGACAGTCGTCCCTGGTAAATCCGCTATCCGCTTCATAATCGCAGCACTAGCAGTATTTACCCGTACCAATCCATCAAGTGTACCAACCCACAGTTGACCTTCAGCATCTAAAGTCATGGTGTTAGCGCTGACACCAGGCAGATTTTTTAATGTTGTCATAATCAAGCCTTGGTCGGGACTAATTAGGGCTAAACCGCTATCGGTTCCAGTCCACAAATAACCCCGTTTGTCAACTAACAATGACAACACCCGTTTGGAAGGCAGAAATAAATTCTGCGCGGTGATTTCACTAGTACGGGGGTCTACTCGGAACAGTCCATCATAACTTCCTACCCACAAACGTCCTACTTTATCTTGGGCTAAAGCACCAATAGCAACATTTGGTAAACTAACACGAGAAATAATCTTGCCGGTTTTAGGATCAATCCGCGATAGTCCTCGCCAAGAACCTACCCAAAGATTGCCAGTAATATCTCCCAGTAAGTTACCGACACGATAATCAGTTTTTGGCGAATTTTCTTGCACTCCTCGCTCATCGGGCAAAAGTTCTACTCGCGGTGGCGGTGCAGAAGATGGGTAAGCAGGAGTTACATCAGATGAATTAATATCAGGGGTTTTTTGTGCCCATCCTATACTTGGCACTATCAACCCCAGCAAGATAGAAGTAGTCAATAAACTAGTACGCTTGCAAAACAATACCACGGTGACATTTCCTTTGGAGACAGTACCCATAGCCGTTACCTAAACTGGCTTTGGGTTAGTTCCAGTGTTCCCTTAGTCAGGATTTTTTAAACATTGGGGATTGGGGAATAGGGAATAGAGACTAGGGAATAGGAAATAAATATTTAGAATACTTTCTTATTACCCAGTCCCTAATACTCATTCCCCAGTCCCCAAACACTATTGATGACACCTTGTAAAGCATCTGTAACAAAATGTTAAATCTTTATGTAATAACAAAATTAAATATATAAGTTAAAAACTTTCAAAGAATAACTTATCGAATTATTGATATATTGTGGAATAAGTTACAAATTACGTGGTGTGCAATTTTTTATCTTTACGCTCACGACTCTGCTAAATCTCTGTCAAGTAAATTCTTTTCTAGTATCTTTTCCATCAACGGAAAAGATATAGGGAGTGTAGAGGCGGGAATGTGTGCCAGCCAGCCCAATCCCCTGAATATCCCGATTTGTAGGGGAATTATCTAAATCAAGCCGCAAAAAGCGGAAGTTTTGGTGAAATTGAGAAGGTTTAGTTGGGTGCGAAGAAGAGGTAAAAAAGAATTTTGATTCGTAGGAAGAGGAAACAGTAGAAGCGCTAAGTCGTGTACCCATAGAATGGGATAACACTGGTGAGGAGGGCTACCACCGCTACCAAAGTGTCAGCCGCAAAAAAACTGCTACCCTTTGCCAAAAACAACCCTTAACAAAAATTTTTACCGTTCTTTTCTCCGATGAAGGGGGAAAAATCGGGTGAGGGGAAGTTGCACAAAACGTGATTTGATAATTAACAAGAGTGATTTCAGGGAAGGATAAAATATGTCTTACGCTCAAACGAAGACTCAGAGCAAATCTGGGTATCAAGCCGGGGTTAAAGATTACAGATTAACTTATTACACACCCGATTACACACCAAAAGATACCGATCTTCTAGCTGCGTTCCGCATGACACCCCAGCCTGGTGTTCCTCCCGAAGAAGCAGGTGCGGCTGTAGCGGCTGAGTCTTCCACAGGTACTTGGACAACTGTGTGGACAGACTTGCTCACCGACCTCGATCGCTACAAAGGTCGTTGCTACGATATCGAACCAGTTCCCGGTGAAGACAACCAATATATTGCCTACGTTGCCTATCCTTTGGACTTGTTTGAAGAAGGTTCTGTAACCAACGTATTAACCTCAATTGTAGGTAACGTATTTGGTTTCAAAGCTCTGCGGGCACTGCGTCTAGAAGATATTCGCTTTCCAGTAGCTTACATCAAGACCTTCCAAGGGCCTCCTCACGGTATCCAAGTTGAGCGCGACAAGTTAAACAAATACGGTCGTCCTTTGCTGGGTTGTACCATTAAGCCCAAATTGGGTCTTTCTGCTAAGAACTACGGACGCGCTGTATACGAGTGCTTACGCGGTGGTTTGGACTTCACCAAAGACGACGAAAACATCAACTCGGCACCATTCCAAAGATGGCGCGATCGCTTCTTGTTCGTTGCTGAAGCTATCACCAAAGCTCAAGCAGAAACCGGTGAAATCAAAGGTCACTACCTAAACGTGACCGCTCCTACCTGTGAAGAAATGCTGAAACGGGCTGAGTACGCTAAAGAACTCAAACAGCCCATCATCATGCATGATTACCTAACCGCAGGTTTCACCGCCAATACCACATTGGCTCGTTGGTGCCGCGATAACGGTATCTTGCTACACATTCACCGTGCTATGCACGCTGTAATTGACCGTCAAAAGAACCACGGTATCCACTTCCGTGTATTGGCTAAAGCCCTACGTTTGTCTGGTGGTGACCACATCCACACCGGTACAGTAGTAGGTAAGTTGGAAGGTGAGCGCGGCATCACAATGGGCTTCGTTGACCTATTGCGTGAAAACTACATTGAGCAAGACAAGTCTCGTGGTATTTACTTTACCCAAGACTGGGCTTCTCTACCTGGTGTAATGGCAGTTGCTTCTGGTGGTATCCACGTATGGCACATGCCTGCACTGGTAGAAATCTTTGGTGATGACTCCGTACTACAATTCGGTGGTGGTACTCTGGGACATCCTTGGGGTAACGCTCCTGGTGCAACAGCTAACCGCGTCGCCTTGGAAGCCGTTGTTCAAGCTCGTAACGAAGGCCGCAACTTGGCTCGTGAAGGTAACGATATCATCCGCGAAGCTGCCAAGTGGTCTCCTGAACTAGCTGTTGCTTGCGAACTGTGGAAAGAAATCAAGTTCGAGTTTGAAGCAATGGATACCGTCTGATCTGAGTTAACGGTTAAGAGTTAAGAGTTAAGAGTTAGGATTTGCATTAATTCATAACTCATAACTCATAACTCATAACTCTTCAGGGCTGGGGTCAAGCATGAATCTTAAGCAAATTGCGAAGGACACAGCCAAGACTCTCCAAAGCTACCTGACTTATCAGGCTCTAAGGACAGTATTGGCACAGCTAGGCGAAACGAATCCTCCGTTAGAACTTTGGCTGCATAACTTTTCTGCTGGCAAAATTCAGAATGGTGAATCATACATTGAGCAACTGTTGCGAGAGAAACCAGATTTGGCTTTGCGAATCATGACTGTCAGAGAACACATTGCGGAAGAAATCATCGAATTTTTACCGGAAATGGTTCGCACTGGCATTCAGCAATCCAATATGGAGCAGCGTCGCCAGCATTTAGAACGCATCACACGAATAGACACATCTAGCCCCAGTCTGCAACCAGAACAGCAAACAACTTCAGATCCGAATTTAGATAACTTATCTAATTAGTTCGGTCAACCTAGTAGTCAAAATCGCAACCCATTATCAAAAAGCTATGCAAACTTTACCAAAAGAGCGTCGTTACGAAACCCTTTCTTATCTGCCACCTCTGACTGATGCTCAAATTGCCAAGCAGATTCAGTACATTTTGAATCAAGGTTATATTCCAGCAATCGAGTTTAACGAAACTTCTGAGCCAACAGAATTATATTGGACAATGTGGAAGTTGCCTTTGTTCGGTGCTAAATCTACTCAAGAAGTATTGAGCGAAGTTCAAGGATGCCGTTCTCAATTCAGCACCAGCTATATCCGTGTTGTGGGTTTTGACAACATCAAGCAGTGCCAAATTCTCAGCTTTCTTGTTCACAAACCCAACAAAACCAACAGATACTAAGGCTAGCGTTGCTCTAAGTAATTAGTTGATTATAAATAGGAGAGGTAGAATTATCTGCCTCTCCTATTTACTAGGTTTGTTTTTAAACGCAAAGGAACGCATTCGCAAAGCGTCTCGTAGAGAAGGAAAACGCAGAGAATAACTTGAGCACCCCTTTGTGTAAACCTCTGCTTTTTTTTAAATATAATAAATGGAATTACAGCATCTGCCGGAAGTAAGAATTTGTTTTGTTGGTGACTCCTTCGTTAACGGTACTGGCGATCAAGAATGTCTTGGTTGGACAGGGAGAGTATGTGCTAATGCTAATAAAAAAGGTTATGAGATTACCTACTATAATTTAGGAATTAGGCGTGATACGAGTACTGATATATCAAAGCGTTGGTTACAGGAAGTATTACTGCGATTACCCAAAGAATATGATGGCAGAGTTGTGTTTTCTTTTGGATTGAATGACACAACATTAGAAAATGGTAAAACTCGCGTGGATTTGCCAGATTCTATCAAAAATGCCTATGAAATTTTAAGTGA
The DNA here is from genome assembly GCF_035638895.1 of Nostoc sp. Classification (GTDB taxonomy): domain Bacteria; phylum Cyanobacteriota; class Cyanobacteriia; order Cyanobacteriales; family Nostocaceae; genus Nostoc. The sequence continues at coordinate 11,869 of NZ_DASQZC010000268.1, forward strand.
AGCTCAGAAGTTATATCCTGTTTTGATGGTTGGTCTAGCACCCTACGCAAAAGAAGAACCTCAAAGAAAGCAGATAACTATAGATTTATCCAAACAATATACTTTGATTTGTAAGGAATTAAATATACCTTATTTAAACATTTTTCCGATATTAGAAAAATCAAACATCTGGATTAATGAAGCAAGAGCTAATGATGGTGTTCATCCTAGAGCAGGCGGTTATGCAGAATTTGCTCAAACCGTGGAAAATTGGGACGCTTGGTTAAATTGGTTTCCTCTCACTTAATCGAACATTCAAAGTTAGGATGGTGGTAGCACCTTATTTTTATATCTAAAGGTAGTTATTATGCAGCAAATTAATTTAGCTGAAGCATCTCAAAACTTACCCGACTTAATTGAAGCAGCACTCAGTGGTGAGGAAATTATTATCATCAAAGATAATCAACCGTTGGTGAAGTTGACTCCTGTGCCGCAATTTAAACGCCGCCGTCAATCTGGAAGTGCAAAGGGTTTAATTACAATATCTGATGACTTTGATGAACCACTGGAAGATTTTAAGGAATATATGGAATGATATTACTGTTGGATACACATACTTTTATTTGGTATGTGACTGACAATTCAAGACTTAGTAATCAAGTACTAGAGTTCATCAATGATGAGAATAATGAGAGCTAAGTATAGCTAGTCTATGGGAAATTGCTATTAAGCAAAATTTAGGGAAGCTTAGTTTTAATCAGCCATTTGATAAATTTATCACACAGCAACTCAACCTCAACGATTTTAGGTTACTCGATATCAAAATTAGCCATATTACTGTTGTTGCCACACTACCTTTACATCACTGTGACCCATTTGACCGAATTTTAATTGCACAAGCACTCGCAGAAAATATATCTATACTGAGTGCTGATAAAATTTTTGATGCATATCCAATAAGACGTTTATGGTAGGTGGCGTTGCTTTTCTACCAAAAGATAAATAAACAGTCATCACCAAAAAAACTTAACATTACTTTAAGCAGTGCTAGGCAAAGATAATTTTATGGGTTACTACATCGCTCCTCGGTTTTTAGACAAATTGGCTGTCCACATCACCAAAAACTTTTTAAAGCTTCCCGGCGTGCGAGTCCCGGTGATTTTAGGTATTCACGGACGCAAAGGAGAAGGCAAAACATTTCAATGTCAATTAGTCTTCGAGAAAATGGGTATCGAGGTTACTAACATATCTGGCGGCGAATTGGAAAGTCCAGATGCAGGAGATCCAGCGCGGTTGATTCGGCTGCGCTATCGGGAGACAGCAGAACTGATCAAAGTACGCGGCAAAATGTGTGTACTGATGATTAACGATTTAGATGCAGGGGCTGGACGCTTTGATGAAGGCACTCAATATACTGTAAATACGCAGTTGGTGAATGCCACACTGATGAATATTGCTGATAATCCTACAGATGTGCAGTTGCCTGGAAGCTATGATTCCACGCCTTTACATCGTGTACCGATTATTGTCACAGGTAATGATTTTTCCACTCTCTATGCACCGTTAATTCGGGATGGGCGGATGGAGAAATTCTACTGGGAACCAGACAGAGACGACAAGGTGGGAATTGTCAAAGGGATTTTTGAACCGGATGGACTGTCACAAAAGGAAGTTGAACAGCTAGTTGATACATTTGTCAACCAGTCCATTGACTTTTTTAGCGCTTTGCGATCGCGCATTTATGACGAACAAATCCGCAACTACATCCATCAAGTAGGTTTTGAGCAGGTATCCTTGAGTATCGTTAACAGCGTTGAAGGGCCACCAGAATTTAAAAAGCCAGATTTCAGGCTGTCTCACTTAATTGAGTCTGGTAACTTCCTCGTTAGTGAACAAAAACGGGTGGAAAATTCCCATTTGGTTGATGATTACAACCGACTCAATCGAGGTAGAAATTCTCAATCTACACCACCTGCTCCTGTAACACCAATTAATCAGCCGACAAGCAATGGTGCAACTCAAGAAGTAAAAACTAATGGATTCCAGAAGCAGGAAGCATCGAGTCCACATTTGACCCTAGATACACAAGCTCAAATTAGGCAATTATTGTCTCAAGGTTACAAAATTAGCATTGAACACGTAGATGAGCGCCGCTTCCGCACAGGTGCTTGGCAAACTTGTGCTCATAGCCACATTGATGCCGAGTCTGATGCAATCTCAAATTTGGAATCAACTCTGACAGAATATAGCGGTGAGTATGTGCGTTTGGTTGGCATCGATCCAAGAGCCAAGCGCCGGGTGGTGGAGACGATTATTCAACGTCCAAATGGAAAAAATTAGTCATTAGTCATTAGTAAAAGAAAGTGGGCGGAAAAACTAATGACTATGAACTATAGTCATTTTCAATCCGGTGAGGTACAGCTATACAAATAGAACTAATCCCCTTCCCGCCTTGGGAAGAGGGTTAGGTCTGTATTGAACCTTTATGGCGATCGCCTCACTCGCTACGAATTTGACGCTCCTAGGTCGCTAACGTAATTCGTAATTCCCGATAAAAGACAGGCATTTACTGTGGACTATTAATTAGGAATTATTCGCTTACAGCAATTTTTTGGTATCACTCTATTTTTTTGGGAATGAGACTGGCGCTTTTTGTTACACTATCCCAAACAATCCAGCTAATAGAATGATCTAAATCATCGGGGCTATTGGAAACTTTAAAATATAGCTTTTCTATACCTTTTGTTTCAATAGCAAAGTCGGCATTTTGAGCATAAACGACTATAAAACCTTTATCTCGTAAACAATACATTGCCCAGCCTTTCAATGATTGCTTGTATGGTTCGTGTGGAATTGGTGGTTTTGTGATTGTGTCTTCAATTAGTTTAAATATTTGCGTGATTTTCGCGGTCATAGTAGATTTAAGTTAACTAGCTTCTGGATCACAACGAATTTCAATCATAAAACCATCTGGATCGTAAAAATACACACCTCTACCAGTAGGGCGAGTGACTGGGCCATGTGCGATCGCTATTTTATTTTCTCTGATCACTGTCACCGCGCGATCAAATAACTGTGGATCGATGTCAAAAGCTAAATGGTACGCTCTGGTGAAGGTCTTTTCTGGATCTGGATTTGGTGGTGATAATTCTGGTTCCCCAAATAAATCCAGAATTGTACCATCCGGGGTGATGAAGTTGGCTACTTTCCCAGATGCTACAAGTTCCACCAGGGTTGCGGGTACTTCGTCGCCTGTGAGTTCATGCAAACCCAGGATAGTGCCATAAAAGTAGCGCGAGGCTTGCATATCGTGGACGTTGAGGGCAATGTGATGCACTTTACGCAGATTTCCTGGCGCAAGGACACTGTTCACGGATTGGGTGCTAGATAGCATAATAGAACAAAATCTCAATACTTAGATAGAAGTTGAACTTTGTTTTAAAGTTTATTATTCATAATAAAAATCTATCATGGCTTTTGATTATTCTTTAGACTTTAAAAATATTGATTTTCGCCAACATCCTGAACTCTATCGTGTTGGGAAGGGTGAGCAGGGTGTACTTTTGGTTGAACCATACAAGTCAGAAATTCTTCCTTACTGGCGGTTCAAAACTCCTGATATTGCTAGAGAGTCAAGTGAAAAAATCTACGAAATGTTTCTTGATTATTTAGAGAAAGATGATTTTATTGGCGCGGATATGGCACGAAAGTTTATCCAAATGGGCTATACTCGCTCTCGCCGTTATGCTAATCATAAAAGTGGCAGGAAGTATAAACAAAATTCTGAAACTTCAGATTCTAAAAAAGAAATTCTCCCCTACGAAGTTGACCCAGTTAAAGCGGAATCAGCAGCAATATTTAAAGCCAAGTGGGTAGAAGCAAAGACAAATGAGAAATATCAAAAGCTTTTAGCCAAACATAAGCAGATGTATGAGCTAGAGTAAAACACTATAGCAATCCGATAGCGTTCGCGTAGCGTCTCCCCTTGGGAGAAGCGGTAGCAAGTCAGACGCTCCTGCGTCGCTAACGCTGCGCTATCGAGCGTCTTTGATTTGTGAATCACTCGTAGAGGTAAGGGACTGGGAAGAAGGAATAAAGGTGTACTGAGTTTTGTTCAAAAATCAAATATGAGTTCTATATTAACTTTCAATTGAGCGGCTTTCGGAGAGTGTATTACGTGAATGAACCTCTGAGCTTCGCCAATGAACCTCTGAGCTTCATCGATGAACCTCTGAGGTTTGCGAATGAACCTCTAAGCTTCGTCGATAAACCTCTGAGGTTTGCGAATGAACCTTGGGGAGTAACCTGCTTATCGGCGATATTCGTCGCCACAATCGCCGATTAGCTGGTACAAATCCCGTGATTGGCGAGATACTGCATTGATGCGATCGCGATCGTCAGCATCTAAACTAAAACTAAATACTTTGGCGTTATCTTCTATATGTTCAGATACACCAAGTTTTGCACCAACTATCACACCGCCCACAGTTGGCTGATCTAAAATGTAACGCACTGCTACGTTAGAAATGCTTACCCCATGCTTATTAGCAATTTCCTTCAGAATAGCCAGCAACTCTTGAAATAATCGCCAACCACCCCAAGCATCGATCATATTTTTATATTTTTTCAAACTAGCAGTGGATAAATCAAATCCTTGCGGTTCCGGTTTTCCCAAATAGTTTTCTGATAACAAACCGCCGCACAGTGTACCGTAAGTAAAAAGCTTTATGTCATGCTGTTGACAAAACTGCACCATATTAACTTCGGGACGGCGGTCAACAAGGGAAAATTGCACTTGGTTAGAAACAATTTTGATACCTGCTTCGGTAATCAGCTTCAAGTTTTCTGTGTCAAAATTAGTTAAACCTAGATGCTTAATTTTACCCTCAGTCTGAAGTTCTGCCATATATTTTAGGGCATCCAGGTAATTTTTATCCTGATATTCCCACCAGTGGAATTGCATCAAATCTAACGATTCCACATTCATCCTTCTCAGGGAAATATCAATATTTTCCTCGACAAGTTTTTTCGTCATTTTGCCAGGACGAGGTACCCATTTTGTAAAGGCTTGTACCTGAGATAAAGCATCTTTACCACGAGTGTCAATTAGTTGACAGCGAAACTCACCAATAAAGTCTTCTGCGGGGCCATAGTGGTCTGCTAAATCCCAAGTAGTGAAGCCTGCATCTACATATTTGAACATAGTCTCAATAGCGGCTTGGGGATTGATCCGTCCGTGTCCGCCGGAGACTTGCCACATCCCATTTAAGATCCGGCAAATGTTCAAATCAGGAGTGAATTGGAGACGGCTAGCTGCGGGTAAGTTCATTTTCAAGTTTAGGAGTGAGAAGAGACGCGATTAATCACGTCTGTACAGGAGTGAGAAGAACGAAGAATTAGCGAGTTCGTAAGCACCTTATTAGAGGATGTTTGAAAAGCATTTTTGGTAACATTTAAGCTCTCGGAAAGCTAAACCCCCGCGACTTTTTCCCTACAACAAAATGGGGATTTCAAAGACTCACGACCTTTGGAGGAAAGGAATGGAAGCGGGGTTTTGAGTATCCTTTACAACTTTTCAAACAACCTCTTACAACATTCTTAGACTTTATACTTTCTTAAGAACCATTTATAACAGCGATAATCAATAACTCTTAAATCTTAACCCTTAATTCCTAACTTTGAACTCCTAACTCCTAACTTTCTAACGCCAGTCTTTTTCAGCTTGTTCAAGAACGTAAGCAGCAACATCTTGAATTTGCTGTTCAGTAAGGCGTTCTTTGTAGGCTGACATATTATTTTTACCATTGGTAACTATAGATGTAACTGCCTCTATTGAATCCATACCATACTTTTTCAGCGCTTGCATTTTGAGATTTTTACCTCGCCTGATGATGTTGCTGCCGTTAATATGACAACCAGCACATTGAACACCAAATATTTGTTCACCGTTAACTGTGTCTGCTGCACTAGCAGGTAAAGTAAAAGTACTTATTAATAACAAAAACGTTACTAATACTAATGTAAGTAGTCTTTTCAATTAACTTCTCCTGGTTTTGACATACTGGTTACAGAGATTAGTGTCAGAACTAATACTACAAGGATTCAAAGTCAGTTGTAAATCCAGCAAAATTTGCACAATCTTCTTGAAAAGCTTCTGCATCGCTAACATCCTCAATTTTATAAGACATGATGCGCGTCCCATCTGGCATTTTTTTGGAACCAATCAATTCACCTTGATATTTCTCTGCGATCGCTTTAAATTCAGTACCATAAAGCTTCCAGGCATCGGCTGAACAAGTAATATTTACTCGCCACATATTTGCATCTCAATTACTACTAACAATTAATCATCTCACGAATGGGCAATATGCTACACATCACCTCCTTAGGGTTATTATTTTCTATCTAAAGGAAGTACCGAGCCTTCTCAGGCTACGCCATAATGTGGGTATGGGAACATGTCTAGAAAATATTATCCAAAATAGTTAAACCCTAAGAGTTGAAAATGCCTAACAATATCAAACAACAAATTCAAGAAGACCTGCAACAAGCTAAAGAAACCGGACAATTAAGAACTGAGCGGATTCGAGAAATTGTGAAATCCGCAGTTTCTCAAGTAGCTTCTGAATTTAAACAAGGTTCAAGTGAAGTTCGTAATCTTGTTAAAGATGCTGTTTCTGCTGTAGTTGAAAACTTCCAAGAAAAAGGTGGCGAACTCAAAGATGAAGTGACAGCTTCTATTGAAGGAGCGCTGGAAGGGATTAATAGCAAAAGACACGAAAGCATTGCTCAAACTCAGACAGATATAAAGAAGCTACAGGCTCAACTAGATGGTGAAGAAGAACAACTCCAGCAAGAGGTTGATGTAATTTTGGCAGAGATTGAAGAGACGAGTAAGGAAAAACCTGCTAGTACCAAAACTGCAATTAATTCTGCTATCAATTCCCTTAAAGATAGTGAAGAAGCAGGATTGTTAAAGAAACGTTATGCCCAACTGCAAGCGCAGCTAGCGATTGTCCGAGCTAACTTAGCTGCACGCTATGGCGGACGTAATATGGAGGTTCAAGATTATCTAGACGAGGCTAAACACTGGTACGATAAAGCTCGTCCTCAAGCAGAATCTATGGCTGTGCAGGTAGAAGAGAAGCGATCGCAGCTTGAAGATAAACTGGGTGAAGCTGGTACATCTTTAGCAAGAAAAGAGCGCCAAATCAAACAGACGTTGAGAGAGTTACTCTTAACGGCGGCTGACTTGTTCAAAGATAAGGAACCTGCGAATAAAGAGCGGGATACTATTCATAAATAGACTAGACTGCTTTTCACAAAACTCTGATACATATAGAATTTTAGTAGGGACACTGCAATGCCGTGCCCCTACTAACGTATTTGTATAATTATTAAATACTCAGCTTTATTAGGGTTAGGACGTGTTTTCAAACTACTCGTTTTGCCCCATAACTTTTTAGATCCCCCTAAATCCCCCTTAGAAAGGGTGACTTTAAGAAACCTATTTGTCCCCCAATTTATCGGGAATTGGGGGGATTTAAGACTTTGGAAACACACCTTAGCCTTTGATATAACCCACCGCTTGATAAGCTGAAAAATATCTAAATCGCATAATCAGAGGACTATCGTTATAGCGGTTCTCGACAAGCGTGAGGTACAATTTTGACCTCTCTCCTTTTAGGCTACGGTGTACACACAATTCGAAAAATTCTCTACCCACATTTTTGTCAGAGTGAAACTGTTACACTTACCGACATCCCGCCCAGAAATGAAGTTCTGGGCTGATAGCTGAAGTCCACTCAAGTGGACTGAATTAATCATTTAGTCCACTTGAGTGGACTTTAGCTATGAGACTCGGAATTCATTCCGAGGCGGGATAGAAACGCAGTGCGAGATTTATTAATTAATAAAGATATAACTGCGACAGACTTGTGTGTACACCGTAGCTCCTAAAAGGAGAGAGGCTTTGAATTTTTCCCCCTTCCTGCTTCGGAAAGGGGGTTAGGTCTTATAACCTCTAATTCTGGTAAAAATTAAAATGGTACGTTACGGCTTAAACCATAACGTACCCCACTCAAGATTCACTAAAATTCATCTTGCCTATTAGTAAATATTGCCTTCTCTATTCAGTTGTTCATCATGCTTGGCAATAACCCAAATTGCATGAATACTACCGGGTAGCCAACCTAGAACTGTGAGCAAGATGTTAATAAACAGAGTTGGGCCAACTCCAACAGTCAGGAAAACGCCTAAAGGAGGCACTAACAAACCTAGAAGAAAACGAACTAATTTCATGATTTTGCCGTATTTTTGTGATTTTCTTTAATTACATTCTGCTGAAGATACCGAATCAGGAAATCCATCTTCGGATATTTATTTGGAGTAGAGATGTGAGAAAACTGGTATTTCTACTCTTTATAATACTTATCTAGAAGGTAATTCACCTTGGGTTTTTTCGCCACTGCCGGTTAACAGGTTTTTTTCAACAAAGTAGTTGTTAATGAAGGTGTTAGCAAAAGTTAAAATCACTGGCCCAAGAAGGAAACCAATAATTCCGCGAACTGCGAACCCAGGAACTAGCACTGCTGCTAACCAGAAACACAAACCGTTGACGACAAGCGAAAATGCTCCAAATGATAGAAAGTTAAGTGGTAGAGAAAGAGCAGACAAAACTGGTTTAACTGAACCGTTAATTAGACCAATTACTAAAGCAGCAATCATAGCTGCGGGAAAATTAGCAATATTAACGCCTGGAACAACTAAATCAACAATCAACAGGCTCAAAGCTGTAGCTAGGGCGGTTAATAATGGTGTTAACATTTTTCTTACCTAATCACTAAAGATTTTTTGTAACTTCTTATCTACATCTTCAACTATCTGCTAGGTTTTAACCTCTCTAGCAAGATAGAATTTGCTTCTATCGTTAGGCCGATCATTAAGAAAAAGATAGCGGTTTGAATACTACGTAGGTTTTACTTAAAAAAGCACTCCAGGGTAGGTTGGGTTGAGGAATGAAACCCAACATTTTCACCGCTTTGTCGGGTTTTACTACCTTTAACCCAACCTACAAATCTTCTTAACGGATTAGTATGTCAATCACTTAGATTTTCCAGACTCAGGCTGATAGTAAAGAGCTGATTTATACAAGATTTGTTCTTGATGGGTTTCTAAAGTGCAATTAGACAAAGGGTAAGTTACACAAGTAACAACATAACCAGCCTGTACTTCACTTGGGCGCAAAAATTTTTGCTCACTTTGATCAACTTCACCGCTAATCAGTTTGGCGACACAGGCAGAACATTCGCCTTGTTTGCACCCTGATGGTAGGCGCATACCAGCATCTTCTGCTATATCCAGAATATATTGATCGTCTGGTACTGAAATAGTACGATCTAATCCTAGTGTAGGATTAATGAATTGAACTTGATAAACTGCCATCTGCTGTTTGTAATTATTGTTTAACTGCTTTCATCGACAAACTAATCCGCTTGAGTTTCTCGTTGATTTCTAGCACCTGCACTTTGACTACTTGTCCGACTTTGACAACTTTGTTGGGATCGTCTACAAATCTATCAGCAAGTTGGGATATATGCACCAAGCCATCTTGATGTACGCCGATATCAACGAAAGCGCCGAAGTTGGCGACATTTGTGATCATTCCCTCCAGTTCCATTCCCACCTTTAAGTCCCTGATTTCCTTAATTCCTTCTTTGAAGGTGGCATACTTAAATTCTGCACGGGGATCTCTACCTGGTTTTTCTAGTTCGCTGAGGATGTCGCGCAGTGTGGGTTCGCCGACGCTATCAGTAACATATTTCTTCAAGTTGGTCTTTTTAAGTTTTTCAGCAATTTGTGTGACCTGATTTAATGGCACATTTAGATCAGATGCGATCGCTTCTACTAAAGAATAACTTTCTGGATGCACTGCTGTATTATCCAATGGGTTATCACCGCCGCGAATCCGCAGAAAACCCGCCGCTTGTTCAAAAGCCTTTGGCCCCAGCTTTGGAACTTTCAAAAGTTGTCGGCGATTTTTAAAGGCTCCATTCTGGTTACGATAGGCGACAATGTTATTGGCAACTGTTGCCGTAATCCCAGAGACAGAAGTTAGAAGTTCTTTGGAAGCCATATTCAAGTCTACGCCGACGTAGTTAACGCAGCTTTCTACAGTCTCATCCAATTTCTTTTTCAGCAATTTCTGATCGACATCGTGCTGATATTGTCCCACACCAATAGATTTGGGATCGATTTTCACCAGTTCCGCCAGAGGGTCTTGCAAACGACGGCCAATGCTAATAGCACCGCGCACGGTAATATCTAAATCGGGAAACTCTTCTAACGCTACAGTACTGGCAGAATATATAGATGCGCCAGATTCATTCACCATTACCTTAACTGGTTTGCGTTCTATAGTTTGCAATACTTGTGTGACAAACTCCTCTGTCTCGCGGGACGCTGTACCGTTACCAATGGCGATTAACTCAATCTTGTATTTTTCAATCAGATTTTTGACACTTTGTGCAGCTTTAGCGCGTTGTTCAGCCGCTTGGTGAGGAAAAACCGCTTGGTATTCCAAAAATTTCCCTGTTTGGTCGAGGACAGCAACTTTACACCCAGTCCTAAATCCAGGGTCTATCGCTAGCGTTGGTTTCATTCCTGCTGGTGCAGATAGCAGCAACTCTCGCAGATTAGTTTCAAAGGTCTTGATTGATTCCATGTCTGCATATACTTTAATCTCAGAAATTACCTCTCCCATTAGAGAGACTTTCATTAAACGATTGAATGCATCCTTCAACATCGCCTGATAAAAATCCCGAATTGTCCGAACTTTGGTTTTAATTTCTTTCGACTCAAGATAGTAAAGTATCGTATCTTCATCAAAAGCAATTTCAAAGCTTAATACTTTCTCCGTTTCACCCCGACACAACGCCAGCATATTGTGGGGTGCAATATTTTTTACCTTAATTTGATAGTTACGGTACATCTCAAATTTGGTTGTACCTTCGGGATAATCATCTTTGATGCGGGAGACAAATACCCCTTCTTCTAGAAGATAGTCGCGGATATATGCCCGTAATTCAGCTTTTTCAGCCACTTCTTCCGCTAAAATATCAGCAGCGCCTTTGAGTGCTTCTTCTGCTGTTTTTACTCCCTTGGCTTCAGAAATATACTTAGCCGCTTCTTCTTCCAGGGAAGCCGTTGCAGCATTTTTTACATTTAGCGAATTGATGAATTCCGCCAGAGGTTCGAGTCCTTTTTCTCTGGCGATAGTGGCGCGGGTGCGTCGTTTTGGGCGATAGGGTAGGTATAAATCCTCAAGTTCGGTTTTTTGTAAGCAGGATGAGATTTTAGCTTTGAGTTCATCTGTGAGTTTACCAAGTTGTGCGATCGCACTTAAAATCACAGATTTTCGTTCTTCCAGTTCTGTTAAATAAGTATATCGATCAGCCAGTTCACGTAGTTGCACTTCATTCATCTCATCGGTGCGCTCTTTGCGGTAACGTGCAATAAAAGGAATTGTTGCACCCTCCGCCAAAAGTTCCAGCGCGTTTTGCACCTGATGAGGTTTGAGGTTTATTTCACTTGCCAGTAATTGAGGAATGTTCAGCATTGAGTGTCTAAAATGAAAAAATGAAAATGCTACTTCTAAAGGTAATATGCTAAATCCTTATCCTGGCGCAAGGCCAAAGTTTTAAGCTAATTTACCAGATGATTACTCACAAGAGTGCAATTAGCTAAATAGACAAAACCCACCTTCGCAAGTTTTAAAGCCTTCCAATCTCCGTGGTTAAACAAGAGTTTGTATAGCATAGCGCAGCTATACTGAGTTGGGATATCACCAGAAGGAATTTTGCACTCCTCACCAAGTTACGTCTAGCGTCTGGTAAGCTACTGTTAAAAGGAGTTTGGCTCACCATCGACCACAGAAGAAGGAGTTATTAGCCAAGCTTTTGAGCGCTGCTTCTGTCGCAAGAATTATTCCAATTTGTGTAAGATACGACGTTGCGTAATCTTGATTTTTTATAATATTTATTTCAATGGGCTGTTGTGGCTAAAACCTCATTGGATGTAAAATTAACCACTAATTCCAAAAAACAATTTCAGTTTGTTTTATAAGCGCAATAACTTATAGTTCAGAAGTTAGTAAAATGGCTTTGTTATTTTTGATACCACTATGTACGGCTTTAGCCACTGGCTACTTCTTTAAAAAAAGTAGTGATGAACTTGCATATATTGCAGGTGTATTTGCAGCTATTAGCTTGATTTTCAGTTTAGTATTAGCACCCTGGCAGATTCAGTTTGGATTGTTAATGATTGTCTTAATTATTACCAACAGACTTTTGCAGGAAAATGAGTCAAAACAAACTCAAAGCAAAGAAAAACAATTTAGGGAAATTAAATAAGACCAATTACCACTAAGCATCAAATATCAAGTTTGATAGGAAGGGTAAGGTTTTGAGTTTAATCTTGCTGATTATCATCAGTTATCAGTGAAAAATTGTAAGTCAAATTGAGAGTCAGAGTCCCCCACAACTGACAAGTGGTGTGTTTCAGTTGGGGTCAAATACCCGCACTACTATTGTGATAAATGTTGACTGTTCACTGATTTAATAGTGTCACTTTATGGATAAATGTATAACGGAGATTCAAGGATTTTAAAAATAATTTTCCATTCTTTTCTGTCCATTTGATTCTAGACTCAACTTGTGTATAGACGGTACTAGTAAAAAGAGGAGTTGGGAGTGAGGTTTTGTACTCTATTAAATCCGCCTTCCTAAGAGAATTGAGAAATAGTGGCTTCCGGCTTACTTGGTGTCTAAGTTAACCTTAAAATAACTTTTGTTTAAGATATCTGAATTTGAAAATTTTCATAACTAAAAAACAATTCAGACTATTGGTTAGCATCTATGATTTTACTATTGAGTATATAACTATACTTAAAGTTAATTATTTGTATTAGTATTCAAGTTCCAATTCTGCTTACTCAAACTCTTAGCTTTGCACTTTTAGAGTTTGATACTAAATCGCTACTTCTGCAACTTTATTAGTCAGAAAGTGATACATAAATAATGTACAAATTATTAAAAATAAAGATTCATCAACAGGAAAATATAGATTTCATAAAGTTTCTGTTTAAGTATATTTTCCTAAAATGAATTTTTGATGAAGTGTGGCGATAAATTTGCAACATTGTTATCTCATGGTATTCTAGTAAGTAATTATATGTAAAAATAAATATTGAGATAAAGCTCTAGTTAAAATTACATATAGTTAAAAACAATTAGACAACACTAGTACTAAGATAATGTAAAAATATCTCAAATCTACCTACCTCAACATAAATAAGCTGCGAGTTGCTCGGCAAACGCTAGTTTACATTACCCATTAGTCTCGTCAAAAGCTCCATTTATTTTGACATGCAATAAAATTCCCCAAAAACCTGTAAGGCGTATGACTCTATAGTTATTTATAGATGATTTTCGCTATTACGCAGATTTTTCTTAACCATTGTGTTCCTATGTCCAAAAAAAGTACCTATACACACTATTTTTGATTACAAATTTCCATGAATCGCCTTAGTCTCCAGCCGAGGTTGCAGATATGTGTGTAAGCCTGGATAAATTCTATGGCATGTCGGAGAACTGATAAACACTTCCTAGAGAAAACTAAGAACATTTATCAATCCAGCTTAGTTTTGATGCATAAGCTAACGGCTTTAGAAGTTGAGTAGTGTCTTCAACAAGTTTTCTATAGCAGGATACAACTGATGAAAGTTAATGAATGGATTAATAAAAAATTCCAAGAATCCATCTGTTAAACATGGGGGCCAAATCCGAGTTCAGCATAAGCGATGTCCCACTGCTAAACTTTGTCCACACATTTGTGGCAGAGCACTCAATGTTCCCTATATATGCATTTACTATGACATAGATATTGCGATACGCCATCGCACTCAAACTAGTATGGAAACATAACTGACTGATACGAAAGACATCTGCAATTCACAATTGGGCAAAGGCTAAATTGATTGCGCCAATTGCCAAGCAATTAAACTGTTATGTCTGCGAGTGGAACTCAGTAAACAAATTTAGCATACTCTACTCCGATAATATCGGGTCTTGCCAAAATACAGCAACCGTCTTCCAAGCTGCATAGTATCTACTTACTAACTCTTGGACATAAGCTTCTATGATCATTTTGATATCAGTCCCTTCAAGACAAGCTTCCTAATTATGTTGTCTATTTACTGAAGTGAAAATTGAATTGCAAATAAGGTATTACCAAAATATGAAACTTTTAAAACGATAGATTGTTTACTGTCCGGTTCATACCTAATATCTCGATTGAGGCAAATGTACTATGAAATCTATCTCGCAAAGTTCAAACGTTAAAATAATTCCTTATATTATATTGTTTGTTAGTATTTTATTTAGTATTTCTGGTCAATTGCTTATGAAGCATACCATGAGCCATACAAATGAGGGACTATTTAATTGGGTATTTATTCAAAAATTAGTATTAGCTATTAGTATTTATTGCTTGGGGGTAGTAAATTGGATATTAGCTCTGCGCTCTGTAAAATTGAGTATTGCTTATCCACTAACTAGTTTAAATTACGTCGGTATATTTTTTGGATCATACTACTTTTTTAATGAAGAGATTACACTAACTAGAATAGCAGGAGTAATCACTATTTTCCTGGGTGTTCTTTTAGTAGTTATTCCCTTGAAAAAATCTACATCAATGTACAGCAAATCTCATCAAGAAGATTAAAAAATGAACATCACTACTTGGCTAGTCTTAATGCTTGTGGTTTTATTCGGAACAACAGCTAACCTATCACTAAAGTATGGACTTCACCTTTCTAGCCATGCTAAAGGAGCAAGCGCATCTATCCAAAATCTGTTATTGTCTCGTTATTTTTGGATTTGGTTTGTTTGTTATACATTTATGACTATATTGTGGCTTTATGTATTGCGGACAATTCCTCTGAGCCAAGCATTTCCAGTTTTAGGATTAATGTATGCATTTGTACCAATTGCTTCTCACTATCTTCTAAAAGAGCGGGTTGTATTTAGCCAGTGGTTAGGAATTTCCATTATTATAACTGGTGTAGTTCTTGTTGTAAATTAATAGCTAAAAAGTAGATAGCAAAGCTATTAATACTAAAACTCTTTGAAAATATAATTTCAAAATCATCATTACAAAAATCTAAATTATGAATATAGGCATCATTGGCGGAGGCATAACTGGGCTAGTATTAGCCCAACGTCTTTCAAATCAAGGACATAAAGTAACTGTATTCGACAGTAATAAGCAGCTTGGTGGACTTACCACTTATCATGATTATGGGTTGTTTACCTGGGATAGGTTTTATCACGTTATCCTCCCTTCTGATACTCATTTAATAAATTTCCTCAGAGATATTGGTCTTGGAGATAAGCTGCGTTGGCATCGAAGTTTAACAGGGTTCTACGATAATCAAAAATTTTATTCTATCAGTAACTCTATAGAATTTCTCCGCTTTCCTTTGTTCGGACTTATAGCTAAAATTAGATTAGCTTTCACTTTATTGTATGGTTCACGCCTTAATAACTGGCGGCGATTAGAGAAGATATTAGTTGAAGATTGGCTCTTGAAGCTTGGTGGTAAAAGCACATACGAAAAACTCTGGAAACCCTTGCTTCTATCCAAATTAGGAGAGAACTATAAGCGAATATCAGCAGTTT
This sequence comes from Nostoc sp., assembly GCF_035638895.1. GTDB lineage: Bacteria > Cyanobacteriota > Cyanobacteriia > Cyanobacteriales > Nostocaceae > Nostoc. The sequence goes on from NZ_DASQZC010000268.1 coordinate 27,585, forward strand.
TTATCTGGGCTTATATTAAACGGTTATTTTCAGCGCGAGATACTTCATTAAACAAAGAACAACTTGGTTATGTCTCAGGCGGTTACAAAACTGTTTTTGATCATATAGAAAAATTAATTTACACGGCTGGGGGTCATATCCACACAGGTGTTGCGGTGGAATATATTGCACCTCATCCAGACGGTGGAATGTGGGTAGAATATCAGGGCAAAAAGGAACATTTTGATAAAGTCATCTTTACTGGCCCAGTTAATATTCTGCAACAAGTTGCTGCCAAAGAATTGGTCAAAGTTTCAGACACCCGCGAAACAGTAGAATACCTCGGCGTAATCTGCATGGTACTTATTACTCGCAAGGCTCTAATTCCTTATTACGTAGTAAATATTGCCGATAGAAATGTCCCCTTTACTGGAGTCATCGGCATGAGTAACCTAGTTTCTTTGCAAGAGACAGCAGGGTATCATATCACATTCCTACCAAAATATATCCTTTCCACCGACCCGTTATTAAAACAGCCAGATGATAAATTGCGCCAAGTATTTTTCCAGGGTATACGTTTGATGTTCCCAGAACTCAAAGCAGATGATATTGTCGCGGCACACATTAATCGAGCTATTAAAGTACAGCCACTACAAGTTTTAAATTATTCAAGCCTTGTTCCAAAAGTGAGTACTGAAAACGATGATTTTTTCGTCGTCAATACCTCACAGTTGGTCAATGATAGCGTCAATAACAACGCAGTCGTCCGACAGGTTGATGAATTTCTCAAGAAATCAACATTACTGAATTCTTGAGATTAGAGAATAATATTTTGAAAATCACACGAGGTACTTATGAGTCTTTTTGTTCTTTTACCCGCATACAATGAGCAAGAATCAATTCGCCCCTTGTTCAAAAAGTTTCAGGTATTGCAGCAAATATCTAATATGGATATCCGGCTGATTCTTGTTGATGATGGTAGCAAGGATGCAACTGCTCAGACTGCAATAGAAGAATCTCAATCGCTGGGGATATCACTGAAATTAGTCCAGCATCTCAAAAATGCTGGTTTAGGTCAAGCAATTAAAACAGGTTTCACAACTTTCTTAGAAATTTCTAAAGAAGGTGATTTTTTAGCCGCGATGGATTGCGATAACACTCAACCACCAGAACTATTAATCAAGATGTATGACACGATGATAGCTGGTAGCTATGATATTGCGATCGCATCTAGATATCGAAAAGGCTCCAAAGTCATAGGCTTATCAAAATTTAGAGAGGTGATGAGCTACGGAGCAAGCTGGCTTTTTAGAATTGCAGCTCATGTACCAGGTGTAAGAGATTACACTTGTGGTTACAGACTGTATAACCGTACTTTCGTCAGCAAACTAGATATCTATTATGGCGAGAGTTTATTCACTGAAAGTGGATTTGCTTGCATGATAGATTTATTGCTGAAAGCCAAACCGCTCAAACCAAAAATCGTAGAAATTCCAATGGTTTTGAGATATGACGAAAAGCCGAGTGCCAGCAAAATGAAAATTATTAAAACTATTACTCGAACTCTAAAGCTATTGTTTAAGAATTTAACATCGCCAGCGCCAACTGCTGCTAATATAGGTCAGACTTTTAATCAGCAAGAAACAGCAAGAATTCCATTGAAAATAACAAATCGTAAATAAACCTGGGTGTACCTTGCTCACTTTGTTATTTTTTATGTTACCACAAAGTATTGAGGGGATATCTTTTCCCCTTAACCTTTTCCCATACAACAAGGTAATTTGTTAGTAATTGTCCGATAAGCATTGAATGAAGCTCTATATTTTATGGTCTGTATTCCATAGCTGACAAAAAGACTCCACTCGTCCACGATTGACCAGTTTATTATAAGAGGTTATTACCTCATTTTTGAATTTACGTAGCAAGTTTGGAGATTTAAAACAAGTTTTAAAATCAAAATTATCGCCTCCTTTTTATGAAAACTCACCATTTATATCTATTATTAAATCTCATAGAATTATATTTATACAAGTACAGCACTTCCGGCAGCTATGAGGTACATCCTAAAAGCTGAAAGCAATGATAGGGGAGGGGCAAAGAGAAAACTATATTGCATAATAGCCGGAAGCGCTGTAAGCTAAACCACATCTAGTTTGCATATCTAAAATTTATATAACTCTTGTGGGGTGGGCATCTTGTCCGCCGCAATTCTGCAATTTAAATGTGGAACAGCTTATGGCTGAACAATTTCCAAAAAATTAGTATAATCTAGGTCAATCATGGGGGAATTAAGTAAAACTTTATTCCTAGTATTGCAATAATTTATCTCGTATAAATTATTAAAATAGTGCGTTAATTTACGCTAATTATTATTTTATGCACAGATACCGAGAGATAACGGGGTGAGATTGTAAGGTGAGGAAACCCCTACTACTTAATTGCCGACTCTGGCTTTCACTGATTTGTTAGACTGAACACACCAGGATTTTTCAGTCAAATCTCTGAACTACGCCAGCAGACGAGGCTACACATGCTTACAAGTACGCTACTTCTCTCGAATCAACTTCCCACCCTGCAATATTCTTCCACACCAGAGCGTTTCGATGAAACCTGGGAAGCCCCCCTGGCTACCCTCCTGGGACTAGGACGCGCCGCAGGTGCTGACTTCATCGAATTATTTTTAGAGCGTCGCAACTATATTAGTTGTCTTGCAGAAGACGACTCCATCACTAGTATTTCACCCAGTCTGTCTACAGGCGCGGGAGTCAGAGTATTTCGTGGCAAAGCTGATTGCTATGTCAGCACCAATGACCTTTCGTTTTCCGGTTTGAAAGCAGCTTTAGAAAAAGGTCTTTCTATCCTGGGATTGCAACTACCCACTGCTAAAGCTTTCATCCCAGAAATCAACCTAGAATTATTGAGAGATTACGCCACCAAAAGAGGTAAAGATGCCTGGCTACCAGTGTGTAGCTCCATCCGAGAAATGGGAGAAGTCCTCCTTGATGGTACTACCAACCTGAAGCAAAAAGCTAGCCACGTCCAATCGCGCCGTGCTACCTATTTCCGGGATTGGCAAGAAGTTTTAATCGCCGCCAGTGACGGCACTTTTGCCCGTGACATTCGCCTCACTCAGTCAGTAGGATTTAACCTGTTGTGTGCTGATGGTGCTAATCGTGCTTCCATCGGTGAACGCGCTGGTAACACCAGTGATGCCAACTTCTTGAGGACTTGGGATTCTCAACAAGCCGCCGAAAAAATAGCAGAATCTGCTGGCAAAATGCTCTACGCCGATTACGTAGAATCAGGTACTTACCCGATTATTATGGCCAATCACTTTGGCGGTGTAATCTTCCACGAAGCTTGCGGACACCTGCTAGAAACCACCCAAATTGAACGCAATACCACACCCTTTGCTGACAAAAAAGGCGAAAAAATTGCCCACGAAAGTTTGACAGCCTGGGATGAAGGGCGCTCTGAAAATGCCTTCGGGACAATTGACATGGATGACGAAGGTATGCCTGCTCAAAGAACTCTATTAATTGAAAAAGGCGTTCTCAAAAACTTCTTAGCAGATAGAACAGGTTCTGCACGTACTGGACACCCCAGAACTGGAAGTGGACGCCGCCAAAATTATACCTTTGCTGCTGCTAGCCGGATGCGTAATACCTATATTGATTCTGGCGAATATAGCATTGATGATTTATTTACCTCTGTTGATAAAGGTATTTACTGTAAAAAGATGGGTGGCGGAAGCGTTGGTGCTACAGGCCAATTTAACTTTAGTGTTGATGAAGCTTATTTGATTGAAAATGGCAAAATCACCAAACCCCTAAAAGGAGCAATTCTTATCGGTGAAGCTAAGGAAATTATGAATAAAATTTCTATGTGTTCCCAAGATTTGGAAATTGCACCAGGTTTTTGTGGTTCCGTCAGTGGTAGTATTTACACCACAGTAGGGCAACCCCACATCAAGGTTGATTCTATTACCGTCGGTGGAAGATAATAATTTTGGACTTGAGATTTTGGATTGTGAATGAAGGATATTGCGTCAATAAAAAGATACGAGACAAATATAAGTCATAAGCTAAACCACATCTAGCATAATACTCAGTTGTGGAGCGGGCGTCTCGCCCGCCCAAGAAATACAAGCAAGTTTTCTGTAGAAAAGCTTAACATCCAAAATCCAAAATCTAATATCCAAAATAAAATTGCTTCCAATCTAAAATTCAAAATCCAAAATTGACTATGCCAAATATCAATGAGATTGCAAATTCTGCCAAGAACAATGCTGAGAAGCTTGGTATTAAGAAATTCGACATTTATGGCTCAACAGTAGATGATACTAGCGTGCAAGTAGACCAAGGTGAGCCAAAACAAGTCAAAGCCTCAAATCGCTCTGGTGTTACTGTTCGTGTCTGGAATGAAGATAATACAATGGGTGTCACCAGCACGACAGATGTAGACTCCAAAGGACTGGAATTAGCTTTGAAAACTGCCTACGAAGCCAGTTTCTTTGGTGTTAAAGAAAATGTTCCTGATTTTAGTCCAGAAGCGACTGCTCCTATTGAAAATAAACCCCAAGATAAGGCACCCCAAGCACCAGTTGCTGAACTCATAGAAAGATTATTGGTAGCTGAAAAAGAACTACTGGCAGCTCATCCAGCAATTAAAGGTGTGCCTTATAATGGGTTATCACAAAGAGATATTGACAGATTTTATCTCAATAGCGACGGTGCAGTGAGAACTGAATCTCACTCTTTAGCATCAGTTTATCTTTACAGCAAAACTGAGGAAGAAGGAAAAAAACCTCGCAGTGCAGGTGCTTTTAGAATCAACCATAGTTTAGATAATCTAGACATCAATGGTTGCATCAAAGAAACCGCAGATAAAACTATCAGTCACTTAAATTATGAAAAAATTAAAACTGGTAAATATCGAGTTGTTTTTTCACCGGAAGCTTTCTTAAGTCTGTTGGGTGGTTTTTCTAACTTATTCAACGCTCAAAGTATTTTGGACAACCAAAGCTTATCTACTGCTGATGATTTAGGTAAGGAAATTGCTTCTCCTCTTCTTTCAGTGTTTGATGATGCACTTCACCCAGCTAACGTAGGTGCAGAAAGTTTTGATGGTGAAGGAACTCCTACTCGTCAGGTTTCGCTGATTGAAAATGGTGTTTTAAAAAGCTTTCTCCACAGTGCAGGCACTGCTAAAAGGTTCAATACTCAGCCAACAGGTAATGCCAGTATTGGTGCAAAAGTTAGTGTTAGTCCCAATTTTTATCACGTTTTTTCAACAGCAACTCCTGAAGAAGAGTTGAGTTTAGAAACTGCTGAAAATGTAATTTTTATCGATGATTTACAAGCTCTCCATGCTGGAGTTAAAGCCTTGCAAGGTTCGTTTTCTTTGCCGTTTGATGGTTGGCTAGTTAACAAGGGTATGAGGACGAGTATTGAATCAGCAACTGTAGCTGGCGATTTCTTAGAAGTTCTGAAGTCAATTATCTATGTAGAGAAAGAACCAGAGTTAACGCCAGGGGGAGTTTGTCCGAAAATCTGGGTTAATGAACTATCGATTACTGGTGAGTAAAAGTTAAAAGTAGAGGGTTAGGAGTTGAATTTAACTCTTAACTCATCACTTTGAAATCATTACTCACCATTAGTATTCACCACCAATACTAATGGCAGTATTAAATACATCAGCACCCCTTAAATTAATATTAGCCATAATAGCGCCATCTACGTCACTATTATATAAATGAGCATTACTCAAATCAACATTGGTGAGATTAGCGTTATTTAGGCTAGTACCACTGACAAAAGCATCTGTGAGATTAGCAGACTTCAAATTGGCACCAGTTAAATCAGCACCCTCTAGGTTAGCACTTTCAAGATTAGCTCCTTTTAAATTTGCATTTCTGAGGTCAACACCTATTAGGTGAGCGCCTTTGAGGTTTGCTCCTGCTAAATTACATCCAGAACATTCTCTAGTTTGCAGCAAGCGCCGGACAGAAGCGGAGTTTTCTGCTTTGACGGAAAGGGGAGCAGCTAAAGATAGCGTGCTGAGTATGGCTGCTGCCGTCAAAAAAATTGCTTTCATATTTACCTCCGACACTTCTAGAAGTCATTAAATTTTTAAACTTCTACGATACCAGTGTGCCAAGATTACAGAATTCTGTACTCATGCGATCGGAGTAATAGATAATTTCTATGAGAATAGGTATTTTTCTGTAAGCTAGTCCGATCGGACTAATAGTAATATTCTTGGACTCAACTGCAACAACTGCAAACCGCTATATATTGTTAGTCGTTAATTGTTCCATCAGGCATGACCGCACCACGCAAATCTGCACCAGTCAGATTTGTACTACTCATTTCTGCTCTGATTAAATTTGCTTTACTTAAATTAGCACCAGTCAAGTTTGTTCTAGCAAGATAGGCATCAACCAAGTCTGCTTCAGTGAGGTTAGCCCCACATAGGTTAGCCCGACTTAAATCAACTCTATTTAGCCTTGCAAAACTCAGGTTTACTCTACTCATCTGGCATCTAGTCAGTTTAGCATCTGGCATAATTGCACCATACAAGTTAACACCTGTAAGTTCAGCATCAATGAGATTTGAGCGTTCTAGTCTAGCGTTCATCAGGTTAGCACCTTTCAAATTAGCGCCCCCGATGTTAGTATCTGCCAAAGATGCATTATACAGAATCGCTTCACTCAGGTTGGCATCACTCAAATCGGCATAACGTAGCGTTGCCTCGCTCAAGTTAGCACCACTCAAATCAACTTTAGATAAGTCTACACCAGTTAAATCAGCGCCCCGCAGGTCAGCCTTATGGAGGTTAGCACCCCGTAGACTAGCAGAGTACATTCTCCTTTCTTCTCTGAAGTTAGCACCACGCAGGCACGCACCAGTTAAATTTGCACCACTCAAATTTGCACCACGCAAATCGGCGTCCATCAAGTTACTATCTAGCATATACGCCAAAGTTAAATTGGCATTATGCAAATCAGCACCCTGTAAAGTTGCACCATGTAAATTAGCATCATGCAAGTTGGCATCGATTAAACTTGCCTGATTTAGGTTTGCACCACTTAGCTTTGTACAAACTAGATTTGCCTTATTCAGGATTCCCCGATTTAGATAGCTAAAAATTAGGATTGCATTAGACAAATCTGCCTTGTTTAAACTTATACCAATCAAGTCTGCACCAAACAAATTTACGCCGTTTAAGTTTGCTTCAAAAAACTTTGTTTCTCCATTTTCATATCGTTTAATAAGTTCATTGGCATCCATATTTATTCTCCCTATCAATTACCACAATCGTTTCAGATTTTCCCAGGATTAACAATAGTCAAAAGTTGCCATTATTCCTTGATAGGGGGTACTATAAATTGACAGGTATTATTGTCATCATTGAATGCCATTTTATGATAAGGATTAACCAATGTTTTCGTTTCTAGAGATGAATCGCTGTTAAACGGTTGAGATCCGTTGTCACTGGATGATATATTGCCATATAGACCTCGCATAGATTGGATGATTGCACTAGCTGCTTGAATATTTTCATCCGGTTTGCCTAGAGATATAACGGCATTATTTAGTTTAGATTCAAGCTCTCTGGTAGTTGGACAAGTATTAAATAATTTCAGCAATAAATCATCAAGTTTTTCAGTCTTCACTTTCAACCAGTCTTCTTCATTGAAAGTAAATTTTTTGTAAAGTGCAGAAAATAGAACTATCTTAGCCCTAAGTGGGTTAGTATACTTCATAATATTTTGCCGTAAATCAAACTGATTATATTGATATTTGATTTGACTGTTTTGAGATTTATCTATAGGATTTGATGAGATTTGTCCAGAATTATAAAATGTCTGTTCCTCTTTACAAGGTTGATTTAATAATATTCCTGTTAATTCTTCTTGATGAGGTTGATTCAATAATATTCCTGTTGATTCATCAGATGTTATATATAACTTCTGCATCTCATGAGAAATAACACTGGCTATTAGGGCGTATTCGTCTTGTTTATTAAGGGTTTTTACAACTTTAGATAAACTATAATTTAAGTTATTTATAGTTGGATTTAATCTGCATAATTCTTGAATTAATTCTTGTAGTTTAAAGCGTTCTAGCGTATCTTCATCATTCTCCCAAATATTTCTACAAGCTGAGTATATTAATTTTTTAATCCGTTTTGAGTTTTCATGATGTTCTAAATTTTTAGTTACTGCATCGAGGCTAGATATAGTTTTCATCGATAAATCTCCGGCATAGGTATTAGGTAGTAAGAAATGATAGAATTAGCTTTTTAAACGTGACTCGTAAAATCTCTTTTTCTCGGAACATTCTCTGTGTGAAAAGTGGTTTATAAGTTACTTATTTAACCGCCGAGGCACAGCAGAAAGTCTGAGAGCATTAGGCTTTTTAAGACAGAAAATACGGAGAAAACAGATTTATATTATGTCTGTTTGATTACTTATTAAACCCGAAGAACCCCACCCCGCCGAAGCTACGCTTTGTTTCCCCTACCCGCTTGCGGGTAGGGGATTTAAGGGTGGAGTGCAACGGCTCTGGGAATCACAGGACATAATATTAGAGAGAAATTCTCGCAGGTGAATTTCTACTTACTTTAAAAGGGCTGGTCTTATGTTATACCCTTTTTATATAGCTTGTGTAGTCATGTCGAACCACTTTACCCACGGCTGGCTCAACAGCCGAATTCTGGTGGCCATTGCCTGTGAGAGTTAAATTATTTAGACCTTACTGCTTCCTATCAAATACAACAGCGCCATACGAACGGCGACACCACTAGTAACTTGCGATTGAATGAGACTAAATTCTGGGTCATCCATCAATTCAGAACTAATTTCAACACCACGGTTAACTGGGCCTGGATGCAAAACTTTGACGTTAGGTTTACAAAGTTGTAACTTTGTACGAGTAATGCCAAATAGCTGATGATATTCTCGCAAACTTGGCAGTAAATGAGCCGTCATGCGTTCCTTTTGCAGGCGCAAAGTCATTACAAAATCGGCATTTTGTAAAGCTGGTTCTAGTTGCCAATGTAGAAATAGTTGGGGAATGGGGAGTGGGGAGTGGGGAGTGGGGGATGAGGGTGATGATGAGATACCTACCTCTTCCAAGATATACTCAGTAAATAATTTGGGTAAGAGAGTGGGTGGGGCTGCGAGATGCACTTCGGCACCACTGGCGATTAAACTCCAGATATTCGATCGCGCCACGCGAGAATGGAGAATATCCCCAACAATGGCAATCTTTTTACCCTTTAAAAGTTCTAGTCGGGGACTAGCTGGATCAATTAGAGTACAAATGGTAAATAAATCTAGCAGTGCTTGGGAAGGATGCTCATGTTGACCATCACCAGCATTGAGGACGCTAACTTTTACACCTAAACGATCCATTTCAGCCGCGATCGCATTCGGTACTCCTGCCTCTCGATGGCGGACTACCATAATATCAGTTCCCATTGCCAAATAGGTTTTCGCCGTGTCGAGAATTGTTTCTCCTTTAGTCATAGAAGATGTGGCTGCGGCAAAATTCAGCGTATCTGCACTTAAGCGTTTCGCTGCGAGTTCAAAACTGCTGCGAGTGCGGGTAGACGATTCAAAAAATAAATTCGCCACCACCTGTCCCTGTAAGGTTGGTACTTTCTTTGTCCGCCGTGATAGCACCTCTTGAAAACTGGCAGCAGTTTGCAAAACAGTATTATATTCAGCCGCCGTAAAGTCAGCTAGGGAAAGAACGTGATGACGATTCCAGGTGGTAGTAGGCATATTTGGGGTGTGGGGACTGGGGGCTGGGGATTGGGGACTGGGGGAGATAAGGGAGAAATAATCAATGTCCAATGCCCCATGCCCAATGCCCAATCCTTTTAGGTTGGCAAATGGAAAACGTTTAAAGCTAGAGAAATTAAGCTGAGGAACGTTAAAAACCCAATTGTATCTAGCATTGTAGTCACTAACGGGCCACTAACTAAAGCAGGGTCAAGCTTCAGCCGTGTCAAAGCCATTGGCAGTAAAGTGCCGAGTGTAACAGCCACAATTGTATTAGTTGCCATTACCATCCCGGCAATTAAAGCTACCCATCGTTCTTGGGGCCGCGCCCAAATTAAGGAAAGCAAGATCATCGTTGTGGCTAAAGCTAGGGCTGTACCTAAACCAGCTAGAAGTTCCTTACGGAGAATTTTCAAGGTATCTTTGGGTGTTATCTCGCCCACTCCCAAGCCGCGAATTGTCACCGTTAATGATTGAATCCCAACAGTACCACCAGTGTTAGAAAAAATCGGCATGATTACTGCTAAGACTGGCACTGCGGCAATTACAGATTGAAAAGGCGCGATCGCACTGGCAGCACCAATATACATTGCCATGATTCCCAACAGCCAAGGTAAGCGGTTGCGAATGGTGAGTAAGGGAGAGGATAAAGCTGCTTCATCACCACTGACACCCGCCAGTTTTTGGATGTCTTCTGTGGCTTCCTCTTGCAAAATATCCATGACATCATCAATGGTGACGATGCCAACCAATCGGTCTTCTCGGTCAACTACGGGGATAGCGATTAAGTCGTAGCGCTGCATGATTCGCGCCACTTCTTCTTGGGGAGTTTCAGTTCTAACTTTGATGACGCGATCGCTAGCAATATCTTTGATGAAAACTTCGGGAAAGGTAAATAGCAATTGGCGCAGTGAAACTACTCTCACCAGCGTCCGATTGTCATCTGTAACGTAGGCGTAGTAAATCGACTCTTTGTCTTCGTCCTGACGGCGGATTTTGCTTAGGGCTTCACCTACAGTCAGTCCTTGGCGCAACCGGACATATTCAGTTGTCATTACTCGCCCAGCAGTACCTTCTGGATAGCCGAGAATCGTTGCTGTTGCTTGCCTTTGTTCTGGACTCAGTTCTTGTAATAGCCGTTTGATTACCCCAGCAGGGAGTTCATCAAACAATTCTGCCCGTTCATCGGGACTCATCGCTTCTACAAGTTGCACTACCTGGACATTATGCAGAGAATTAATTAGTTCTTCCTGCACCTCTGTGGGCAGATATTCAAATACATCAATTGCCTGAGCTTTATTGAGTAAACGGAATGCGATCGCGCGTTGTTGTTCAGGCAATTGTGTAATATAGTCTCCCACATCCACAGGTTGCAAGCGATTTAAATCCCATTTTAACTGGTTTAAATCGGTAGTATCAGTCAGCAAATCACGAATATCTTGTGTGAGCATGAGATATATCTCCTAAGTCTCCCCCGCGCTGGGAGACTTCCTCGCCAGTTCAGAGGAGGTTGATACTGCCATCTGGTGGACTATGGCCCATAAAATTTCAACAATTCAATATCGATATCTAAATTAAGGCATCGCTAGTCATCATCCTAACCCGGAATAGCGCTCTCCAGGAAATACTGAATATTAGCATTCAGTATTAGTGATATTTACCACTAACAGTTAAGTTAATTACCTCGAATTTTAGGTAATTTTCGGCTAGCTTAAAGTAGATTTTACTATTGCTATGAGCTATGTGTCTTGGCAATCAACGAATTTTTTCGCAAACTTTATACAGTTAAAATATTTACAACATCAATAAGCAATATTTGGTAGCAAGCAACTTCATGCATAGTCACCTGGACGACGGAGAATCAGAAATGGGTTAGCAGGTTTCACTTCATAGTCATGGTAAGGTGTTTGAGCTTTGGCGATCGCTTTGAATCTCTAAGAGGAGATAGAAAAGGTCAGCCCCAAATCTTGGCGGCGGTGTGTTTCGGTTCTGCTCAAGATAAATTCACGTTCGGGGAAGTCAAAAGTCAATAATTTTGAAACCCATAAATAAATAAGGATAAAAGCTTTCGCGGACTCCTTGACTACCTTGAAAACAAAGAGCAGTCATTTAGTCAACTAAAGATTTACTTTAGTCGCTCAAGGGTAAGGTGTTTACTCTGAACCCTTTAACCCATATACTTCAACGTATAATTGCTAATGTTATAAATGCTGCAAGGTTTTCCCTGTCTAAATCTGGATCGTAACATTTAATACATTTAACTATCAACCATCAGTCATTCTATACTTACCTATCAGCATAATTAATCACGGGATCGCTTGCTGTATTCTTCACAGTTTGTTACAAAAGTACAAAGAACTTCTAGAGACCCAAAACCACATGTTCGGCGGACTTACTGGTTTACAAAATCCTAAAGGCACAGATTGGGGAGAGCGGATGCTCAACACGGTCGCCAGCCAAACGATTCGCCACTTGTTTACCCAAAGCGAGTCAGTAGAAGTCTTTGTGCGCTGCTACCCCTCCAGCAAACTGTTGCAAGGCAGCATTGATAGCTTTAAGATGAGCGGTCGTGGCTTGGTGATTCGGAAAGATTTTGCGGTAGAGGAGATGTCTTTTGAAACCGATGCGGTTGCCATTGACTTCGGCTCGGTTTTAAGTGGCAAACTCAGCCTTAAGCAGCCTACTCAAGCGATCGCCCAAGTAATTTTGTCAGAAGCAGGCATAAACCAAGCCTTTGATGCGGAACTGGTGAAAAAGCGCCTGCTTAACCTCACCGTACCATCACTGACAGAATTATCTGGTGGTGAACCAGTTTCCTTTACGGAAGTACAGGTACAGCTATTGCCGGAAAATCGCTTACAGCTTGTAGCAAAAGCAGATTTAAATAATGGCGAACTCGTACCCCTGAGCATGATTTTAACTATAGCCATTGAAAGGCGGCGACGAGTTTCTTTCAAAGATCCGAAAATCCAACTTGATCAAGTGCCAGAAGCACAAAGAGAAATCTCGCAAACCTTGAGTGTGGCGTTGGTAGAAATTTTAGATAATATGGTCGATTTGGATCGTTTTGACCTTGATGGAGTGAAAATGCGGCTCAATCGATTGGAAACTGAAGGTCAAAAACTTATTTTCAGTGGATATGCTGAAATCGAACGTATTCCACATAGCGCTTGACATTAAATTATCACGTAAAAACACAAAGTAAAGTGAAGCTTTAAACAAATTAAATACCGCCTAGAGTATTCTAGGCGGTAGTTTAAATCTTTAGGTTTTGGAGGAAGTTAGGAGTTATTTATTATGGGTTGTAATTAATTTTTATTGATGACTCCTAACTTTTAACTCTCTATCTTCCCACCCCTACATATTGGAATCCAGCGCGGATCATCACTTCAGGGTCGAGAAAGTTACGACCGTCGATGATAACGGGGTTGGTCATCAATTTTGCCATCTTCACATAGTCAAGAGTGCTGAACTGTTGCCATTCGGTGACAAGTACCAATGCATCGCAGCCATCAGCTAGTCTTTCGGCATCGGTTTCTACTAGCACCCCAGAAAGCCCATGACGTAAACCTGTTTGAGAAACAATCGGGTCAAAGGCTTTAACTTTGGCTCCCAATCGGTTGAGTTGCTCAATTAGGTTGAGGGCTGGGGCGTCGCGCAAGTCGTCAGTATCGGGCTTGAAGGTCAGTCCGAGTAGTCCAACTGTTTTACCTTTGAGGATTTTCAGAACTTTTTGGAGTTTTTCTAAAGCAATCAATCGCTGGCGTTCGTTGACACTGACAGCAGCTTTGAGTAATTGAGCTTCATAGCCATAATCATCAGCAGTGTGAATCAGGGCGGAGACATCTTTGGGGAAACAAGAACCACCCCAACCAATACCAGCTTGTAAAAATTTGTTACCAATACGGGAGTCTAGACCAATACCTCTGGCTACTTGGGTGACATCAGCACCGACGCGATCGCAAATATTAGCAACTTCGTTAATAAAACTAATCTTAGTGGCTAAAAAGGCATTAGCGGCGTATTTAATCATCTCCGCCGAACTCAGGTCTGTTGCCAGAATTGGCACAGGGGGTAAAGATTGATCCTCAGCGTACTTGCGTTCTACAATTGGGGCATAGAGCTTTTGCATTAAGGCTACTGCTCTTTGACTATTGCCTCCTAGTACAATGCGATCGGGGTTGAAAGTGTCATGAACTGCCGAACCTTCGCGCAAAAATTCTGGATTGCTGATTACATCAAATTCGGCTGCAAACTCAGGTAATTTTTCATTACTTGGAACCCCACCTGCGGGTACTAATGTTTTCTGCCGTTCAGCCACACCATCTAGAACAAGCATCCGCACCCAGTCACCAGAACCAATGGGTACTGTAGATTTATTTACTATGACTTTATAACCACCGTTGAGATTTTCCCCAATCCCACGGGCTACAGCTTCAACATAACGAGTATCACTTTCCCCAGTGGGTAAAGGTGGCGTTCCCACAGCAATAAACAGAATTTCGCCGTGGGAAACTCCAGCAGCGAGATCGCTAGTAAAATGAATTTTCTCTGTTTGAATAGCAGACTGGATAATTTCTGAAAGTCCTGGCTCAAAAATGGGAGACTGCCCAGACTTCATTAACTTAACTTTTTCTTCGTTGTTGTCTACGCAAATTACATCATGCCCAATATGAGCCAAGCAAGCACCTGTAACTAAACCAACGTAACCAGTACCAATCACGCAAACACGCATTTTTTAACTCCTCACTTTTTTGGGGTTAGTTTTCTAAAAGAAGTATCAATATGACACTTAGACACTGCCAGTAAAGTCAGCTACTAAGCATACTAGCTACCGATAGGGTAGAGCCTGCATGAAATTTAGAGCAACACTAGGCGCTACTCAGATGGTTGAATTATTCACATCGCTTTGAATGCGATCGCGAAAATCTTCTATTGTTAGTTTTAACCCCTCTTGCAGAGCAATAGTCGGTTCCCAATTTAACCAAGTTTTTGCCTTTGTGATATCAGGTTGGCGACGCCGGGGATCGTCCGAAGGTAGTGGCTCGAATTTAATCTGCGCGTCTGGATTAATCATATTTTGCACAGCTTGTGCCAATTGCAAAATCGTATATTCACCAGGATTACCCAGATTCATTGGGCCTATGTAGTCGCTATTCATTAGACGGATGAATCCTTCGACTAAATCGGAAACGTAGCAGAAACTACGAGTTTGCGAACCATCACCGTAAACGGTCAAAGCATTACCCCGTAAGGCTTGAACTATAAAATTGCTTACCACCCGGCCATCGTTTTCTAACATTCTCGGCCCGTAAGTGTTAAATATCCGAACAACTCGAATATCAACTTTATTTTGCCTATAGTAATCAAATGCTAAAGTCTCAGCAATTCTTTTACCTTCGTCGTAGCATGAACGTATGCCAATGGGATTGACGCTACCCCGATACTCTTCAGGTTGGGGATGAACTTCTGGATCACCGTATACTTCACTAGTTGAAGCCAAGAAAAACCTAGCTTTCACACGTTTAGCCAGCCCCAACATATTGAGTGTTCCCATCACGTTAGTTTTAACGGTTTTAACTGGGTTGTACTGGTAATGTACTGGTGAAGCAGGACAAGCTAAATGATAAATTTGATCCACTTCTAACCGAATTGGTTCGGTAATATCGTGGCGGATCAGTTCAAAGTACGGATGACCTAACCATTTAAGGATATTCCTTTTGTGACCAGTGTAAAAATTATCCAAGCATATTAATTCATGCCCATCATTCATTAGTCGGTCGATGAGATGGGAACCAATAAACCCAGCACCACCCGTCACCAAAATTCTCATAGTTTCCCAGTTATTTACAAATATTTTCGGTAGCTATTGCACTCAGCTTTAGATTACCCAGATTGGGGACAAAAATACAAAACGAAAAAAAGAACAAAGTTCAATCAAAAAGTGCTGTTGAATTTACGTATTTCTCTACGGTTATATTTTTGTTATTTTTTACTTGCTTCCTTAATAATTTAACTAGTAAAATAACAGAAATTGCCAGTCTTCCACCCAAAGTTCATCAAATCTTTAACAATACAAAGTGTTTTTATGAATACTACTGTTTTCAGTTGGATGCAGGAATAAGTTGACACTTTCCACAGTTCAAGGTCTTACAATTACCCATATTTTTACAATATTCAAGTTGTCGGATTCACCAACATTCTGCCCTTTATTTAAGTGCAGAGACTTATATCATTTCACGATATTCCTGTTATAACTACATACATAAATTTGTAGGGGCATACATCTATACGCCCCCACGGATGATTCATTTCTTGCAAAGTTTGTTGTCAATGCGATGCCTCCGGTGGACTACACCAACGCAGCCTAAGTCCATTTGACTGGACTAAATACCTCATATCATACAGCAGAGGTAATGCCAGTAACCGTTTTAGATATAACTAAATTTGTGGTTTGAGTGCGTTGCGGTTCTCCAAGCATGACAATGGAGCAGGTGAGTTGTCTAGCTAACTGAGTTGTGACATCGCTAATGGCTAATCCTCCAGGGCTGGTACGATTACGTATAAAAGGTAAAACTACTAAATCATATAATCGTGCTGCCTGCAAAATTGCTTGGGCAACATTCTCATGAGCGATAATTTGAATTTCTGGGGCATTGGTCAAAGCTAATTGAGATACCAATAAGGAGAGATGCGATCGCCTCCAAGCAATTTTACTCGAACTAGTGCGGCGATCGCACACATTCAGTACAGTAATGTGGCTCTGATTTGCCTCTGCCAACATCTGGGCAAATTGTACAGGCTGTAATGTCGGTGCTGTTAAGTTTTCTATTGGTACTAAGATGCGCTGAATTTTTTTCGGTGATTCTACTAAACGTGTTACCGCTACTGGACAATGAGATGCCCAAAGCAC
The DNA here is from genome assembly GCF_035638895.1 of Nostoc sp. Classification (GTDB taxonomy): domain Bacteria; phylum Cyanobacteriota; class Cyanobacteriia; order Cyanobacteriales; family Nostocaceae; genus Nostoc. Next base: position 44,270 of record NZ_DASQZC010000268.1, read on the forward strand.
ACCATCAATCACATTCCCAAATAAACGCGCTCGTAACCCAGTCCGTTTACCCCAACCCATAACGATTAAATTAGCCTTTTGTTCACGAGCCGCTCTGCTAATTCCTTGAGCAAAAGCATCATCAATCCGCAGCATTGGTTCTGCGGCTACGCCCAATACTCGACTATGTACTGTGGCTTTTGTTAATAATTGCTCACTCCGTTGTAGAGATGCTTCTAACTGCGGTGCATCCATTTGAGCAGTGGCATTAGCGATCGCAAGCGGTATAATTTTGCCTTTACACTGACGCGCTAATAACGCCGCCATTTCAATCAAATACTGCTCAGTATGAGGATTATAGACAGGTACGACTATAGTAAAAGCACTGTCTGTTTTTGGTGCGTTCTGGTCAGGTTGGGGTGGTGGTGGATCTTCGGGGGCTGAGGAATTTAAGCCAACAGCTATTCTATTAGTGATCAACGGCCCCAAGGTTGATGTGACAACCATTAAGACAATCACGCTGTGTAATACTTCTAGTGGCAGCAACCCAGCCCGGTATCCCACTAACGTTGCTGCTAACGTTGTAGCAACCTGGGGAAGTGATAGCGACCAGATGGTTAGCATTTCTTGCCAGTTGTAGCGGTAAACCAGTTTTGTGAAAAAAGCTGCAATCAATTTACTGACAATTAAACTGACTATCATCAACAGCGTTAACTTGAGCGTGTCTAGGTTGTTCACAAAGGCGGGTAGATTTATTGTTAAGCCAAGGTCAACAAAGAAAATGGGAATAAATAGCACGCTGCCAATAAATACCATTTTTTGTTTGACTGGGCCTTCCCCTACAGCTTCATTTACCGCCAAACCCGCTAAAAACGCACCAACAATTTTCTCTATCCCAATCAATTGAGCGCCCACAGCCGCCAGAAACACAGAAAGCAACACAAACAAAAACTTGTTTCCTTCGTCGTCTCCAGACCGTTTGAAAAATTCTTTGCCTGCCCAATCAAAGCCTGTTACAACGGCAACAGAGTAAATAATTAACCAACCTGAGAAGCTGAGTAGTTTCGCAAAGCTGAATGTTCCAGCATGAGCGACACCTACACAAACGGCTAATATCAGTACTGCGCCAATATCTGTAAAAATTTTAGCTCCAATTGTTACCGTAACAGCTTCGTTATTGCTCACTCCCAAACGGCTGATTATGGGATATGCCAAAAGAGTATAGGAAGCAAATAAAGAGCCAACTAATATTGAAGTATTCCAGCCATAGCCTAAAATCAGCCCTACCAAGGTTCCCATTACCAGGGGTACACTGAAAGTTAAGCTAGCAAACCCGAAGGCACGACTTTTTTGCCGACGAAACTGTTCTAGATCAACTTCTAGCCCTGCGACAAACAGCAAGTAAATTAACCCAATGTCTGAGAGCAGGTTAATCATCGACAAGTCCGACTGAAATAGATTCCAGCCTGAGGGGCCGAGTACTAGCCCTGAGAAAACCAAACCCACTAATCCTGGTAATCTTAGCCGCTCAAACATGATCGGTATAACTAAGATCACCACCAGCAAAATAGCAAAGGGAACAATTGGTTCCTTGCCAAGAACTTGGGAAGTTGGCTCTAGAGCAAGAACTTGTGATATGAGTTCCATAGGTAGGAATGAAGGGGCTATGGTAAAACTACGATTCCCTTGCTTGGGGCGATCGCTTAATCAATATAAATAAATAGAGAAGCCACCTGAGGAAAAATCAAATATATTAATTTACACTAACTAGGCAATTGTCTGTGAACTAACTACCTACGGATGGATTTGACTCAAAATGAACCGTAAGCGATCGTAGTCGTCTTTAAGTAGCACACTTAAGCTACGTCCAGCTTTAATTAGCCATTCTCGGTCAGCTTTGCGTAACTGGTATATATCTCGAATGGCAGCTGCGGCCAAAGACTCTACTGGCGCACCGTTAATACAAAGAAGTGTCCGCAAAAAATCTAGTTCTTCAGTAAATTTAATGATTGCTTCTGGTTCACACCGATAAACAGCTTGATGAATTTGCGGGGGACGCGGTGGTAGATATTGATATATTCTTTGGTTATAACCTCGATCCTGGGAAGATTGCTCAAATCCTACGATCGCAGCCCTAAATTCTGTTCTGAGCATGGCAAATATCTGGGGTTGTTCTTCGCGTAAGTCTTGCAATGACAACCCCAAAGCTCTAGCCCGATGTACAGAATCTATGGGCATAGTTGTGGCATAATACACAACAGCGTAAACTTGATTGCCCGATTCTTCATCTACAGAACAGACCCAACTACCAAAGGGTGGCATGGAGGGAAAGCTCAAATCGTCCGGTTCCAAACACTGAGCTAAAAACTCAGTACTAGTAGTTTCAATCACCTCCGCAATGTGGTTGGGATGGCGATCGCCAGTTGCAAACTGTGGTAAGGGGAGGCGCATAGTAATTTAGTCATTGGTCATTAGTCACTTGTACTGAGCTTTGCCTCTAGCGCAGCCTAAAAAGAGAAGTATTAGTTTTTGCCAAACGACAAAGGACAAATGACTAATGACTAATATTATTTGGCTTTTTTACGTCCGGCTGTGGTTTCTACGAGTTCCAATTCCTTCAGGCGAAAGGTAATTAATTTATCCCAGTTACCACCTTCAAATAATACGGCGACTTTGCCATCACTCACCCGTTGCACGAGTCCTTCGGAGCGATAATAGGTATCTGCGGGATTGTTGACGCGAACAGTTGCTCCAGGCAGAATCATGTTTTTAGCCTCGCTTGTTTCCTTTTAATAGCTTAATACTTCTTATTGGTCATTTGTCCTTGGGGAAGTGCAAATGACTAATGACGAATCAATAATACTTCTGCCTTTGGCGAAAATTTGCTACTGATTCTACTATTCCCAAGGAAATGAAGTTGGTTAGCATAGCAGAACGCCCGTAACTCATCCAAGGTAGCGGGATTCCTGCCACAGGCGCTAAACCAACTGTCATACCAATGTTGACAATTAGCTGAAATACAATCATGGACAAAACGCCAATAGCCAACAAGGAACCAAAGTTATCTTTGGCGGTTTGGGCAACATGCAGTAGACGGAAGCAAATTAAGCAGAAGGCAAACAGCACTACCAAACAACCAACAAAACCGAATTCTTCCCCCACTGCGGAGAAAATAAAGTCTGTATGCTGTTCAGGTACGAAATTCAGTTGTGTCATTGGCCCCTTGAACAGACCCCATCCCCAAATTTCACCAGCACCAATAGCAATACGAGATTGGATTAAGTGATATCCAGCACCAAGTGGATCGTGATCGGGGTTCATGAATACAGTTAGCCGATCTTTTTGATACTCTTTCAAAACATGGTTCCAAGCGAAGACTCCTAATTCGCCACCCAGTATATTGAGAGTCCACGCACTAATAGCACCTAAACCAAATCGACGCCAGGGAAGAGTTTGCCAGCCCACAATAGCCATCGCAAATGACCAAACTATTCCTAATGGGCCAAAAGATAGTTGTTTGAATAAAACTATTGGTTCTGATAAGGGCCAAGATATACTAAACAAAATGGCGGCAACCACAGGAGAAATCATCAGAATTAACCAGCCTGGGTTAGCATTTGCCCAGTAAAGCATTCCTAAAACGATCGCACCAAATACCAGTGATGTTGCTAAATCTGGCTGCAAAAATATTAATCCCCAAGGTATAGCGGTGATTGCCAGAACGCGAAAAACACTTTCGAGGGTAGAAGCAGTACGCCTATGTAGTAAAGCTGCTAACGTGATGATCATGCCGATTTTGGCAAATTCTGAGGGTTGCACGTTAAAGCCGGCGATACTAATCCACCTTTGCGCCCCTTTGGCGCTAGTACCAGCAATCATCACGGCAATTAAGCTGAAGTTTGTTAGTGCATAAGTTACCCAGTGCCACTGCATCAAGACTTCATAACGGATGCGAGCTAAAAACAGGGCTATAAGCACGCCGATACCCGCTACCATCCAGTGCCACCACCAGTCAGTTACTGGCTGCTTCAGTTCCGTACTGAGAATCATGAGGCCGCCAAAGATACTGACAGCAATCGGCAAACAAAATAGTAGCCAATCTACATTCTGCCAAGGCTTAACCCAAGACTTCCAGCGAATTTTGGGGAGCGATCGTTTTAATAACATTGTGTAAGTTTAGACTTTAGCTTTAATTGTTGGGAATTCAAAAGAGGCAGAGGGGCGGGGGGCAGGGTGCAGAGGGGAAAATTCTTCTTTCTTGCTCCCCTGCTTTTTCCCCACTCCCCAGTCCCTAGTATTCCCAAGAGATAGCCCAGGAAGTAGATAGAAATTAAAATTAATTATGTTAAGGCAGCAACTGATACTTTACCAGCAATGGTAAGAGCGATCGCTGTTAATGCTTTTGCTGAAGCTGAATCTGGTTCGCCAACAACTATTGGCACACCACTGTCACCGCCAACTCGTGTTGAAATTTCTAGCGGTACGCACCCCAAAAGTGGCACTCCCAATTCGGCGGCTGTTTTTGAGCCACCACCGGAACCAAATATGTCATACTGCTTATCCGGTTGATCGGGGGGGATAAAATAGCTCATATTTTCCACGATTCCCAATACCGGGACATTCATCTGCTGGAACATCCGCAATCCCTTGCGAGAATCTAACAGGGCTACATTTTGTGGCGTGGTAACAATTACTGCTCCTGCCATTGGCACTGCTTGGGTTAAAGTTAACTGAGCATCTCCGGTTCCCGGTGGCATATCTACAATTAAATAGTCCAGTTCTCCCCATTGCACTTGATAGAGGAACTGGCGAATTACACCATTGAGCATAGGCCCCCGCCAAATTACTGGCTGATCTCGGTCAATCAAAAAGCCCATTGAAACCAATTTGACGCCGTGATTAAAAGCAGGTTCCAGGATGTCACCTGTTTCACTGGAACGCACAGTAATTTGGGCATCAGCCAGCCCCAGCATGGTGGGGTCATTGGGGCCGTAAATATCAGCATCTAGCAAACCGACTTTCGCCCCAGTTTTAGCTAGAGCAACTGCTACATTCACTGCCACCGTACTTTTACCAACGCCGCCTTTGCCACTGGAAACAGCAATGATATTTTTCACCCCAGAAATACCAGTGCGGTCAGGTAAACTTTTTTGTTGCGGTGTTTCTGCCGTTACTTCTATGCTGACATCTGTAACGCCTGAGAGTTTTTTGACAGCTTTCTTACAGTCTTCAACGATAAATTCACGTAAAGGACAGGCGGGAGTAGTCAACACCAAAGTGAAACTAACCTTGCCACCGTCAATTTTTACGTTGCGAATCATATTCAGTTCCACCAGACTTTTGCGGAGTTCTGGGTCTTCCACTGGTCGCAACACTTCTAAGACAGAGCGAGAATCGAGGACATCGTACATAAAAATTCAAAATTCAAAATGAATAAATACACTTATAGCGAACATCTTAGCTATTAACTGGATGCTTTCTTAAGTAAGGTCAGCTTAGTGTTTTCACTGTCAATGCCGTAATAAAACTTAGCAAATTGCATTATTACCTAATAGAATCTTAACTTTCTTTGGGCATTGGGAAGATGCAGAGGGGCAGGGAGCAGAGGCGAAAGAGGTAATTTTTTATTCTCCTCCTTGTCGCTTTGTCCTTTTGTTCCCAGTACCTAAAAATCCAAACAACTATCATTAAGGGATTTTTTCTTACCAGATACCGTTGGCAATGCCGTCTTTTCTACCGCTTCTACTAAAGACCGGGCTACGCGGTCTGCATAAGGACGGGATAAAGACCAAATGAGGGGCGATAACCAACCCCGTAGTGTTACAGAATAA
>NZ_DASQZC010000269.1:0-2363 GCF_035638895.1 Nostoc sp.
TGGTCTTTCGGGAGTCCGGACTTTCCTCAAACCAGTAACTATGACTGATCTGCAACCGCCTGCGCCTACTCTCTCCTTAGATCCAGTGTAATCTTTGGTTGACGTAGTATGTTGACATGGCATTACTTTTTTTTATTCCAAGGTAAAGCGTAAGTCCAAGGTAGTTTCCTGACTGTGAAAGGACAATTGATAATGCTAATAGGAGGGAAATCACGACCTGGGGCTAGACCTAAACGCACCTCAGATATCCGTAGCACCAGTTGCAAGGAAAAGTCCAATTCCTTTCTTCTGTTAATAAAGTCGTTGTACAAACCTTTTTGCCCTTTTTGCAGCCCGTTGATATCAATTAGTGGTTTTTTTGCTGAATAGGTTCCAGCTACTTGATCGCGCTCGAATACATCTTCTGCTGTTACCGTTTCAGAAAGTGTTTTCTTGGGGGCAATCAGGCTAGGACTTTGGGGTACTGCTAAGTCGCGGGTTAAGTCTGGTGATTTCCGAATTACGCGGCGCGATTGCTTGCTATGTTCAACTACTAAAGAACTGTTGTCCCAGTCAACGTATACAGCAATATTTTCAGATTTATTTTCAATGCTAATTCCTAAATCTTTCAAATCGTCAATTGGGTATGAGGATTTGAGCTTAAAGGAAATCCCAATTTTATCATCGAGATTGTTTTCTTTGAGTTGTTCGTCAACGATCCCTTTTTTAAACTCAAACTTAATTTGATCATCAATGGATTCAACCATGCGGTTAAAAACATAAGAAACACCGATAATATAAATCGTTAAAACTACTAAATTCTGGTCGCTACTCCTCATAACTTAAAATATTAACTCCCGATATTAATGAATGTATATTTGACTTATGATCCATCTAAGATTTTTAATTACGCTTGATTGTTACAGAATTTTGCAGCCAGCCTCGTCGCCAAAAAAACAATAGCAAACCAAATGCGATCGCTCCCATCACTGCCAAGCAAAGTGGATAGCCCCAATACCAATTCAACTCAGGCATATTATATGGCGATTTTTCAGTATTGAAATTCATACCATATATTCCGGCAACAAAAGTCAGTGGAATAAAAATTGATGAAACTATCGTTAGCACCTTTATTATTTCATTCATTTTATTGCTCATTGCCGAAAGGTACACATCCATTAATCCAGATGCTAGTTCTCGGTAAGTTTCCACCATATCGATCACTTGCACTGTATGGTCATAACAATCTCGTAGGTAAATTCGTACTTCTTCACTAATTAAATCGGGAGCATCTCGAATTAAGGAATTAATTGCATCTCGTTGGGGCCAGATAGCACGACGTAATTGCAGTAATTCTCGTCTAATTTGATAAATATTTTGTAGTGTTTGCGGAGTAGGTTTAATTATTACTTCCTCTTCTAACTCTTGGATTCGTTCCCCATAAAGCTCCAGTACTGGGAAAAAGCCATCAATAATAGCATCTAACACGGCATAAGCTAAATAATCGGCTCCCTGTTTACGAATGATCCCTTTATTTTTTTGAATTCGCGATCGCACCGCTTCAAAGCAATCATGTTCTGGTTCTTCTTGTACTGTCAGCAAATAGTTTTTCCCTAATATCAAACTCACTTGCTCACTGTGAAAACCACATGTTTTTTCTTGTGGTACCACCATACGGGCAATGAATAGCAATTGGTCTTCATAATCCTCTGTTTTAGGGCGTTCTGGTACATTGACTACATCTTCTAAAACTAGAGGATGTAACTCAAAAACGTTACCCAATCGTTGTAATATATCTTGACTGCCTAAACCTTGCACATCTACCCAAGAAATAGATTCGCTATCAAGATATGGAATACATTCTTCTGGAGTTGCTATTTGCTCACGGATGAAATTGGTTTCATTATAGTCAATCAAGAAAATTATCGGTGGTGGAGCATCTGCATCAATAAAAATGGTTCCAGGTACAGTCCCTGGTTGGTGATAAAACTCATCTTCATATAACTTGGGGATGATTTTGGGAAGGCGACTCAGTTTTCGTGCCATGCAATATTACCTAATAGTTATTAATCATTTGTCATTAGTCATTAGTAAAAATAATTGACTCGTGGTAACTGACAACTTACACGTAATTTTACAAAAATTAATACAAAGACGGCAATTTCTAGATTAAGCAATTATTTAGGTTGCTAATTTGATCATCAACATTTTGTTAGTAGTCAGTTGTAAGGGCATAGCAATGCTCATTGGTGTCAACTTAAGTAAAAACGCTTATCCCACAGGCGTTTTACCCCACACGCCAGATGCTCCACTTAGGGAGACCCCAAGACCGCACTGGCTCCCCTTAATCCCCTCCCCGTTCACGGGGAGGGGAGGTTTTGTCG
>NZ_DASQZC010000270.1:0-1506 GCF_035638895.1 Nostoc sp.
ATCGCGCATAAATCTATATTGGGAATAAATAAACCTAATAAAATCACATTAAATGGACAGGATTATGTCATTTGGCAAAACCAAAAAGGCGAAGTGTTTGCCCTTGATAACATCTGTCCGCACATGCAAGCACCATTATCAAACGGCTGGGTTTGTCAAGAGAGAGATACTATTACTTGCCCTTTTCATGCACTAGAATTTGATGGACAAGGCAGACTACAGCAAGGAGAAAGTAAGAACACTCAGCCAATTACTAAACCATTAGAGCTAATTATTAGCAATGATTGCATCTGGACTTATGCTGGATTTGAGCCAAGATTGTCCATCCCAGATTTGCATCAAAAAATTGTCGATAATTACGAGTTCATGGGAGTAACTGGGGACAAAAGTATTCACGGTGATTTTTTGACTAATCTGATGGTTAACTATGACTATAATCACCAAAATGGTACTCATAAAGAACTATTTAAAATTACATCTTGTAATGTAACTTCTTTTGAAGAAAAAGGATACTATGCCACAGTAAAACAAGAACTAACGAGAGCCAATAACACACGAGGAGAAATTATTAAAAATCCTATTTTGGGAATCTTCCCTAAAACTCTTATTAACAGGCTTGAATACGCTTTTCCTTCAACTACAGCTTTTTTTGCAAAAACGCCTATTGGTAATATTGCTCAAATTCATATTCTCTACCCGGAAACAGAGAAAATCACCAAGACGTTTATTTTGATGTATGCCAAAGTCGTTAATCCTTTGATGAAATTTCTGTTTAAAAATTCAGTTTTACAAGCAGCAGCCACAGTTATTGAACAGGATACAGGTGCAGTTGAAAGTTTGTATCCTCGGCAAAAACCAAAAATTAGATTGCCAAATGAAGAGATTATGTTCTATGCAGAAAGACTCTATCGCGAGTGGTAATTTAGATTTGCAAAACCTAACTGCGCTTTACAATTAAGTAGATACTGTAGCTGATTACTGCTGGAGGTACTCAAATATGCAACAGCTAAAATCCGCCGAGGAAATGCCTGGTAGCTATGGCTTACCCCTCTTGGGGGAGACTTTGGAAATATTTCAGGATTCAGAGTTGTATTTATGGCGACGATTCCAGCAGTATGATTCAGTTTTTAAGACGAGCGTCATGGGGCGTAAACGTGCTTATTTAATTGGCCCTGATGCTAATCGGCTGGTGCTGGTGGAACAGGCTGAACACATGTCATCGCAGATAGGATGGTATTTCTTAGAATCAACATTTGGCAATAATATTTTATTACAAGATGGGGAAGAAGATCGCCTAACTCGTCGCTTAATGTATCCAGCATTTCACGGAAAAGCGATCGCTACATATTTCGACACCATCCAAAATATTGTGCAAGACTTCCTCAAAGATTGGGGACAGAGAACAATTCCCTTAAATTCTAGTTTCCGTCAGCTTACCCTGATGGTTGCTACTCGCCTGTTTTTGGGAAGTCAGAACAAGAGCGAAGTTGAGCAAACTAGTCAGTG
>NZ_DASQZC010000271.1:0-7940 GCF_035638895.1 Nostoc sp.
ACAGTTAATGTGTGTAACTGTGGTTGCAGGAAGATAAAACTGCCTATTACACCCAACCCAATCCCGATAATGAGCAGGAGTAAAGCAACTCCTAGTTGCCATTTGGTAATTTTTAATTGTCGCAGAGGGTTTTCCACCTGCGGTAATTCTTTGAGCATCCGAATTACAGAAAGGTCGGTATCACAGTTAGGACAAGTATCACCTTCAATTTCTTGGTAATCACACACAGGACAGTTCAGCTTAATCTTCATCGCGTTAGTCCTGTGACAATGCTGTTCTTGGGTAACTCCTGATTTAGCCAACGCTGGATATCTGGTTGCAATTCACTCCACAAGCGATTGGCTTCCTGTCCATCATCACTTTTCATAGCGGCAAGCATCCGAGAAAATTTGTCAGACATGGCATTTGCTTGAGTCGGTGCGATCGCGTGGGCTTGACGGATGGCTAAAAAACAAGCTTGAATAATATGGACTTCATCAGGTAGATTGTCAAGTTCTCGTCTTGCATCTTCACTCTTAGACTCCATCTTGGAGAAGTTATTGGTGTTAATGGCATCTTCCAATTCTTGACTCAGCTTTTGCAATCGTTCCTGCTGTGGTTGGGGAATTATGGAGCCGCAAAGTTTAACTATGCGATCGCATTTATCGATTAGGTACTCAGCTTCTAGGCGTTCCTTAGACATGGATATTTGGAATTTTTTCAAGTTTGCACTAGCGCGATCGCGTAAATCGCTGCGTTCCTCTCCCGTCTTTGGATCAATAATTTCGTTACTTAATTGCACTACTGGTAACGCTAACTTCAGCGCTTCTTCTACGCCGAGAGGAGTTAGGTTTTGGTCATTGAGTTCTGCGATCGTTTCCTCTAATTCCTTATATATTTTCTCGTCTGAGCGTCCCCGCGAAAAGGTGCAACTCACCCTCTCGGAAGGGTCATTTTTTAATGTGGCAGTCATCCCTAGACCATTATTTTTTTCATCTAACTCCAAGTTGACTAAAACTTCCGTCCCGCATGGATAGGATTGGTTTAAACCCAACCAAATATCTCCAATACTGTCATCTTCATATATCCCATCCAAATCTTGCCTTACTTGATCAGGGCTGAAAAATTGAAAGTGAATCAACCGTTGTCCATCAGCAGCAATTTTAAAAGTGTGGGATGTAGTCACTGGTAAGATATCACCCCTCTGAATTACTTGATAGTTGCCATCCACCAGCTTGATAAAATAATCACGAGAAACTGTTGTTACTTTCTCTGTTAGTCCAGCCGCGACAATTGCTGCACCCTCAGCCACCGCATACATCGGACGGGGATGAACCACCACTTTATCTGCTCCAAAAGCTTCTCTAACTTTGCGTTGGACTACAGGAATTTGGCAAGAACCGCCAACCAATAACACTACATCTACCATCTCTAAGTGATATTCAGCATCTTGTAGTGCTTGGCGGCAAATTTGAATCGATCGCTCTACCAAATCAGAAATTATTTCCTCAAATTGCTCGCGGGTGATTTCTACTTCAATGGGAATAGCAATACCCAATTCGTCTAATAATTGAGTCGCAGGAGCAATGCAAGATACTGTAGCAGTACTTAGTTCAACTTTGGCTCGTTCTACTGCTAACTTCAAATCGGCATTAAATCGCACCCGTTGATAATGGGGCATTTTGGCAATTAAGCCATCAATATCAGCAATTCTTTCTTGCTGGGCAAATTGTTGTTTAACAAATTTGATGATCCGAGAGTCAATGTCATCTCCTCCCAACCATAAATCTCCAGCTTTTCCCAGTTCAATAAATGAAGTTCCTGCTGCTTGAATCACCGAAGCATCAAAAGTACCACCACCAAAATCAAAGACTAAAATCGTTTTAAAATCTTCCCCAGTTGGAGAAAAACCGTAAGATATGGCCGCGGCTGTGGGTTCCGGTAGTAATTCTAAAGGAGTGATTCCAGCTTTAAGTGCAGCTGTGCGGGTAGCATGGCGTTGTTTATCGTTGAAGTAAGCGGGGATGGTAATAACTGCTTGATCTATGACTTCGCCTGTTTTACCAATTCCTTGGCGATAAGTTTGGGCATTTTGCACAACTTTTTTGAGGATTTCAGCAGAAATATCCTCTGGCTGATATTCTTTACCTCCCAGCCAAACTGCAATACCGTTGTCTGTTCCCTGACTCGGTTCAGCAATTTTGTAACCAAATTCTGACTTTTGTTTTTGTACGGCTGGATCGCCAAAACCTCTTCCTATTAGGCGCTTGATGGAAACAACCACATTTTCAGGATTAGCCCTGAGTTGGTTGTAAGCTTGATCTCCTACTAAAAATTTATTTTGCTCACAAGCAACGAGCGATCGCGTCAGTTTCCTGTCTGGAGGCGTGTTATCGTTAGCTGTCACCACTTCCACTTCTGCTAACTTAAAAGCGGCGACAGAATTAGTCGTCCCTAAATCAATGCCAATTGCCTTGCCCATTACCGCTCGCTACCTGGGTATTGTGTAAATTATTTCTGATGTATTTGAGATTCACTGCTACATCGAACCTAAATTTCTAAGCCAGCAGCCAGTGCCTATCCAAAGATTACAAATACAAATAGCAAATGCTACAGAAAATCTACGTAAATATGATGGGGCAAGAAAAGGCAGAAAGCAAAATACATCATAGTCCCCTCCTCGCTTGCGGGGAGGGGGTTGGGGGTGGGGTTCTTGTACTTCGCCGTTATACCTTCTGCACTTGAGCTTTTATGAAAATCTCACGAGTTATTGAGTTGGAAGAAAACGCCACCTTTGAGCGCTCCTGTGTCAGTTCCATAACTACTGACTGTGAGCGATCGCAGATTATCAAAAAACGGTTTCCCTAAGACTTCTACTAATTTGAGAATCGGTACTTGACGCTCTAACAAATTCTGGCTTTTTGTCCAATCAAGATATATGTAGCCTTGATTGGGTTGGTGAATCGCAGCAATACTATCTTTGAAATTGGGATTGTCAATTAAGGAATTATCCTTAGTTGTGAGAATTTCATCCATCGTTTCTAAATCAGAGGTGAAAATTTCGTAATTTCCTAAAGTTGTATGCAATCCTCGCACTTTTGTTTCAATATTAAAGGATGTTCCCTCTTTAACATCGCTTTTTTTTGTAGCCGTAGTTAACTCTGTCCAAGCAGAGATTTTTTGCTTGGACAGAGTTAGGGGATTAATGCTGAGTCCATTTGATGAGGCGATCGCATCTAATCGAGCGACACCTTTATCCACACTCTCGGATTTTTCCACTGCAAAAATCCAATGAGGGGTTGTTTGCTCTTTCGCAGGTAACAATGCTATGGCATATTCTCCTTGTACCCAGCTAAAAATATCCTCTGGAAAGTTTATACCCCAGCGTTTTTGAACATCCACCAAAGGTTTTGCGAACCGAGAAACCACATCTTCCTCAGAACCATATATAGTTGCTGTTGCTTGTCTCCAGAGTTTAGCTAAATCACTGTTACCCAAATTACTTAAATTTGAGCCAGAAATTGCCAAACCTGCGGATGCTGGAACATACTGCAATGCTCCTACAGGTTTAGATAGTGGTGAAGATGGGGAAACAATTTCCGATGAAGTTAAAAAGGAGGTTTCTGCTAGCAAACCTTTGGGATTCAACGCCAGGGAAATAATTTCGCTGTTATATGTTTGTTCTGCCAATTCTAAACCTTGCCATTTTGCTACGATGGGAAGATTTAAGAAAGCTACAGCTAAACCCCCTTTGGGTAGTTGTTTTATCGCTTTTTGGTATTCTGGGGAGCTAGTCAAATTCAGATCGGGCGCTTGGACATTATTGATGGCGTCTCGCAACACCTTCGGATCGTTGGCAAACAACACAAAGCCTTCACCGACAACCGCACCAGCTAGAGAATTTTGGATTTTAGATAGCGAAGCGTTAGCGAGTCCTCGAGCGTCTTTTGGATTTTGGATTTTATCTTCTGTACTTACTTCTTGATTGTCGTAAATCAGTTTTACGCCTTTGTATTGTTCAACAGCTAAGTTTGCTCCACCTAACGCCCGTTTGGAAAACAACAACTCGACAAACTCGCGGCTTTTTTCCGGTTGCTTGGTTGCTAGTGCCAACAAATACCCTGGCTGCTGTCCGTTTTCTCGATCGCGATCAATATCTAAGCTAGTGATAGCTAAGGTAATTTCGTCCCCTAACCAGGGTTGAACGTCTTCTTTGTAATCTATGCCACTCTTGGCGAATAAACTGGTTTTGAGTTTAGATAGTTCTCCTTCACGCTCCAACGCCTGCAACCGTTCAGGATTCGTCAGCAATGAAACCATTACAGGGGACAGTTTCGACACGAATATGGCTGCACTAGGCTGTCCGGTAGAAGCAGTGAGGTTAGCCGGATTTTTGGCGAAAAACCAGTAAAAACTAGCGATCGCAATTACTAGCAGTGCGATCGCACCAGCTACGATAAAACCAATAAATGAGCGTTGCCTATTCACATTAAACCTTTAAAAAGACGGTTTACAGCCATTTAAGCAGAAAGCCTACCAGAATTTATCAGCCTTCTTGAGAATGGATACTCATGCAAAGACAGAGATTTTCTGTCACCATAAATAGGATTACGGCTGTTTATAGGGAATTCTTTTAGTTAACCCATGAACCAGATTAGTGTACAAGAACTGGCACAACGTCTTTCTTCTGGTGATGTAAGTATTCAGCTAGTAGATGTACGCGAACCACAAGAATTGGAGATTGCTAGCATTGAGGGCTTTGTCAACCTACCCTTGAGTCAATTTACCGAATGGGGAGATCAAGTTCCTAACCTCTTCAATCCCCAAGCTGAAACCCTTGTACTATGCCACCACGGCATCCGCTCTGCCCAGATGTGCCAGTGGTTAATTGCTCAAGGTTTTACCAATGTGCAAAATATTTCGGGTGGTATTGATGCTTATTCGGTCTTAGTAGACCATTCAATTCCCCAGTATTAGCTTGTGTTTAGATGCATTACTCAGATGGAAGTTATTCTTCCATCTGGCTTTTGCTATGCTAAAAATAGCAGAACATAAAAACTCAGGGGCTAGCCAGGAAAGGTTGTAACTTTCTCCACTGGCTAAATATTTACGAAACTTTTCGACCCTAATGTTAGCTGCGATCGCCGCAAAATTACGTATACAATAATACTTTTATAAGTGTAGAATTATGCAAAAATAGACCAGAAAAGGATGTTGTAAATTCAAACTCTCAACTATTACTGCAAATATCCGTTAAGAGAATGTTGTACGTGAACTTTAAGATTAATGATCAAAATATAATTGTATAATTTGTTATCTTAATAAATTATTAATATTGTTAGTTTTCAATCAAATCCAGATTTTCCAGACTTTGATTAAAATTTGCCGCCAAGCATTACACACCCTATGGAAGTCCACTTAACAAATCGACAACAGCATATACTTTGGGCAACGGTACGTCACTACATTGCTACGGCAGAGCCTGTTGGTTCAAAAGCTTTGGTCGAGGAGTACGACCTGGGTGTAAGTTCAGCCACAATTCGCAATGTGATGGGCGTTTTAGAAAAGTCGGGATTACTCTACCAACCACACGCTTCTGCTGGACGTGTACCTTCAGATTCAGGCTATCGCATTTATGTTGACCAGCTAATTACACCTTCCGAAACTTTAGGACGAGAAGTAGAGGTGGCATTGCAAAAGCGCCTCCAGTGGGAAGATTGGAGTCTAGAAACCCTATTGCAAGGAGCCGCACAAATTTTAGCAACCTTGAGTGGTTGCATTAGCTTGATTACTATGCCGCAAACTACCACAGCACTATTGCGACATCTGCAATTAGTGCAAGTTGAAGCGGGGCGGATCATGTTAATTGTAGTTACCGATAGTTATGAGACACATTCCAAGTTGATGGATTTGTCCCCAATACCAGAGGAAACACAACGGGATTCAGAGGTAATTGATCGCGAGTTACAAATTGTTTCTAACTTTTTGAATACCCACCTGCGGGGGCGAAGCTTGTTGGAATTAGCCAACCTCAACTGGAGCGAACTAGATCAAGAATTCCAACGTTACGGGGAATTTTTGAAACATTCAGTTGCCGAATTGACTCGTCGCACTCATGCACCGACTGCAACCCAAATTATGGTTCGGGGTGTGTCAGAAGTTTTGCGTCAGCCAGAATTTTCCCAGTTACAGCAGGTACAAACAATTATCCACCTGCTGGAAGAAGAACAAGACCAACTATGGCGATTAATATTTGAGGAACCAGAGCTTGAGGATATGGGTAAGTCAAAAGTAACGGTTCGTATTGGCGCAGAAAATCTTCTAGAACCGATACGCACCTGCACCTTGATTTCTTCCACCTATCGCCGAGGTTCAATACCAGTAGGAAGTGTAGGAGTTTTGGGGCCAACGCGTCTAGATTATGAAAGTGCGATCGCAGTAGTAGCATCTGCTGCTGATTACCTCTCAGAAGCTTTCAGTTATTTCAATCCCTAATAGAGACAACCTGCTACGGGTTTAGACAAAAGAACAATACCATAGCAGGTAGATCAGCCGAATTTATAAGTGGCAAAATCAATAATTAATACCTTTTAACTCTTTCATGGTTAGAAAAATTGCCTTTGGCCTGCTGTGGCTGGGATTCACTACCTATGCTTTTTTCCTTGCTCCTCCTGAGCAACCTGGTACATTCGAGTTAATTAAAAATCTTTCTACTGGCCAGTGGCAAGGCGTTAACCCATTAGTCATAGCACTATTCAACATCATGGGCATCTGGCCTCTGATCTACAGTGCAGTAGTATTTATTGATGGTAGAGGACAAAAAATACCTGCTTGGCTATTTGCTACTGCCTCTTTTGGAGTCGGGGCATTTGCCTTATTACCCTATTTAGCCCTAAGAGAACCAAATCATAAGTTTGTTGGTAAAAAGAATGCCTTGCTCAAGCTGCTAGATTCTCGTGTGACTGGGGTTATCTTGACGGTAGGCACGGTTGTTCTAGTTACATACGGTTTAACAGGAGGAGATTGGAGTAATTTTGTGCAGCAGTGGCAAACTAACCGCTTCATCAATGTGATGAGTTTAGATTTCTGTCTACTTTCCCTATTATTTCCAGCTTTGCTAGGGGATGATATGGCGCGTCGTGGTTGGAAAAATCCACAGATGTTCTGGTTAATAGCGTTGATACCGCTATTCGGGCCATTGATTTATTTGTGTGTGCGTCCACCTTTACCAGAAGTGGGTGTAGAAGCAATACCGAGTCAGCAAACAGTTGCAAATTAAAGTAATTTTTAATTCGTAATTTCAAAGACAGTTTCAGTTGGGGTCTAAATCTTCAATTGAAACAAAAATCACGTATAGATTTACCACTATTTTTAAGCAATCTCAGGGCAGCGTTCTACAAAAAGGGGGATTTAGAGGCAAAAAATACCAATTATAAATTAGTAATTATGTTAAATGCACACCATCTAGAGATGATGAATAGAAAAGTTGCATTGTGGTTACTATGGGTTGGATTTATCGCTTATATTTTATTGTTAGCACCGCCCCTGCATTTACAAGAAACCCTAACCCTGTTGAAAAATATATTTACTCTTCAGTGGCTTGCGATAAATCCAATTATCCTTTCCTTGTTTTCTTTAGTGGGCATCTAGCTATTAATTTACAGTGGTTTATTGTTCATTGATGGCAGGATGCAACGGATTCCTTTTTGGCCTTTTGCCTTGGCATCAGTAGGGTCAGGAGTGTTTGTTGACACTCCCCAGCCATAAATGGCGGGGATTCTAGCATCACTGACGTTCTTTGCTTTTACAGGACTTGCGTCCAATAGAAGTAGTGAGAACATCTCCGCTAGCGTTAGTTGGGGGTTGCCCACCCCTACCGTTTGCACGACTTAAAATTACCTTGGCAGCATTCACATCACGTTGCTCAACGTATCCGCAATGTGGACAAGAATGAGTACGAG
>NZ_DASQZC010000272.1:0-2596 GCF_035638895.1 Nostoc sp.
GCGCATTTACTGAGAATGACTTCTAGCCCATTCTGTACCTGCTCAAGTTCTTGGCGCTTTTGGTAAATCCACATCTTTTCAGCCTCACGTTGTTCCAGAGTTTCGTTGTGAGCTTTTTCCTGCTGTTCGAGGAGATTTTCATAAAGTGCGATCGCTTGTGCAATTACTCGACTAGCTGATTCAACTCGGTTTTCAAAGACTGAGCCAACAATTTCATCTAACTTCTCGGATATTTTATCTCTTGATTCTTTATCATCAAATTTTTGAAATCCTAGTTCAAAAACTTTCCCTTTTATTTGGTCTTTTAGTCCATCAAAATCTAGCATTCCAAAACCAAACGAACCAGCAATTGTAGCAGCTAAACTTGCAACAATTACGGCAATAAATCCAAGCCCTGTAAATACCATTAATCCAGCTGCTAAAGCGGTACCTATTCCAACACCACCACCAATTCCTCCCATCCCCATAAAGTCATCATTTATACCGTCAATAGAAAGTTTAAGCTGTCCGCTAAAATTTGTTTGGATATTCTGGTCTAGGCTATTAAATTCGCCTTGAATCGCATCTAGTTCATAAGCAATACTAGTGTCTAAGTACTTAATATTTTCTTGTAAAATTACCTCCTTAAGTTTCTTATTTCCCCATTCATCTATTTCTTTTGACAAGTCTCTGATAAATTGATTTGTATAATCTCTTATCAGTTTGTCTTGGCTAAAAACAGGACTGTGTTCAGAATTCCAATATTGACTCTTTTGAGCTATGCGATCGCTCAATCCTTCACGCCACTCATCCCAAGATTCAGCAATTTGCTCAAATACTAGGCCTATCAGTTGATCTGACAATAGATGGATTCTGACATCGCGCCCACTGGCTTCTCCTATTTTTTCTAAAACTTTCTGCTTTTCTGATTCAGAAATTTGAATTTTTCCATCTAAAGTATCCTCTGATTGATGTAGCCCATCTAAACCTTTTTCGATGACTCTATTTATTTGACTAATAGAGTGCTTAATTTTTACTATTCCACTATCAAAGGTCAAAAACTTCTCAAGAGACTGGGTAAAATTTTGGAAGGCTTTCAAATAGTCATCTTCAGTTCCCTGCAAAATTGCATCCAGTGCAGCTTGAGCAGAAATAAAATGAACGCGGTTTTCACCTGCAACTATAGGCTTTTGACCTTGTACAATTCTTTCGATCCTTTGTTGCACTTGCTCACGTCCCTTTTCGCTACGCACTAAATCTATAAAATTTCCTACTACAAAAAGATTGTTAGCAGGTTCATTTTTATTACCATGATTTAGTTGAGTTCTCACATCCTGGAGTAAGTCGCATTCTACCTGAGTTAGAGGACGTAAGGCATTAGTTAGGAATATCACTGCATCCGTATCCTTCAGTAGTTTTTGAGTAATGGCGGTGCGTTCAGGGTGTTCGTTTAATCCTGGAGAATCTACAATTTCTACCCCACTACTACATAACTCTAAATCAGGATGCTCAAAAACGATTTCATCAATTTCATTATGTGCTAGTTCATCACTCAGACATCCAAGTGCTGCATCTTCTGAAATTGTTGCCTTTAGTTGATATTGCTCAAAAGGAATTTCTTCTTCCCGTCCATCTTTATAACGACAGACTACCCGCTTTTGGGTTCCATATTTTAAAACTGTTACCATACCACTACAAGGAATCTCTCTCACAGGTTGAATCTCTTCACCTAGTAAGGCATTAAGTAAGGTTGATTTTCCTTGGCTAAACTCGCCTAAAACTGCTAACCTAAATTGCTGAGATTTTACTTTTTGAGATATTTCCTCTACTTCCTTTATCAAAGTGTGAGGCAATAACCCACGATTGCTACAGTCTTGAATTATCTGAAATAGCTGATAACAATAATTGTCTAATTGTTTACGATATTCTTGAAACTTTTTCAATTCTCCGTAAGATATATTTCTGTGTGGTTTAGTTATTTTGTGTTTTGCTTTAGTAGGTAGAGCGGCTAACATATCACTTGCAGCCTTAACAAATATAGTATCCAGTTCTTGAAAACGAGCAGGGCTGAGTAAAAAATGTACTTCATCTAAAGCAATAGGCTCCACATTTGTTTGATGAGTAAAACCAGCCTCTAAAACTACTAAATGTTGTGGTTTAATGCCTAAGTGCTTGGCGACTATCTCCAAATACTTTTTCTCGCGTGAATCAATTTCGCCATCAGCAGATGACATTTCATAGCCAAAGCTAATCAACAAAAGCTTTTCTGACTCTGAAAGTGGAGCCGCCAATGCTAGTAAATTATTAACTTGCTTATAAACTTGATTTTCTTTGACTCCTTTAATCATCAAATGTGTCAACTTACGCACATCACTTTCTGGATTACTAAATCGATAAAGGGTTGTCAGTAAACGTTGCTTTTCTGACTCTGCGACTGTGCCATCCACAAATATCACTCCCAGCAGCACCGTAACTAAATTTGCGCCTGCAATTCAAACTGGTATTGATGCTGGGAAATATCTACAAGTCTTTAGCAATGGAGTACCCTTAAGCATCGCTAGAGATACAGTTACCGGACAGTTTGTAGGCCATGCTATTGGCGCTACAGTCAACAACA
>NZ_DASQZC010000273.1:0-1689 GCF_035638895.1 Nostoc sp.
CCTAATCATCAGCATCATCTCGACATTCCACCCGCAACATTAAAACGCATCGCAGCCGCGCCAGTTTGTGGCGAAAATGTGCCCACAGAAGAGCAGCTTAAAGCTTGGAAAGCATTTTTGCAGATTGAGGAAAAAATCGCTAAAGCACGTCAATTTTGTGTGCGTTACGTAAGTCATAACTATAACTTCAAAAGACAAATCAGTTTTGAAATCGATGTAGCTTCAGCCACCCTCGACGGCTTTTATCAAAATTCCCTTGATGTAGACAACTTTTGGGAACGAGCAAGACGCACAAAAAACGAAGATTTAAAGCTTTTTGAGACTGCTCCCGTCGGCAAAAATTGGATTAGTGGCCGTCAATTAGGCGCTGTTGAGGAAGTTGACCCCAACCGTTGTATTATTAGTCTCAGGCTAGAACGTGACTTAGCTGAATTCATGGCAACAGAGCGTTATAAGTTGCCAGATACCGGATTTTTGTGTTTTGAAGCAGTTGGTGATATTCAGCAGATTCAGCGCAAGAAAAAAGCTTTAGATGATTTGAATAATGGTTACACCCAAAATCCATATTTGGGTAACTTTTTATTTGATGCTTCTCAAGCTAGACAAATCAAAACAACTGTTGAACTTGAACCACAAGATTTGCTATTATCTTCTGCAAATCCTGGTCAGAAAGCAGCAGTAGAAAAGGTACTTACCGCTAAGGATCTTGTTCTCATCCAAGGGCCACCAGGTACTGGTAAAACTACCGTAATTGCGGAGATTTGCTATCAAATTGCGCTTCGCGGTGGACGTACCTTAATCGCATCTCAAGCTAATTTAGCAGTAGATAATGCCCTGAGTCGATTAGTTCACAACCCCGTAATTCGCGCTGTACGAAAAGGCAGAGCCGAAAAAGTTGGCGAAGAAGGACAGCCATTTTTAGAAGACCAAGTGATTGGCAGATGGCTAGAAAATACAGCTTATGACTGCGAAAATAATCTTACTCAACGGCTCGAAAATATCCAAGTTTTCAGTCAATTACTTGCATCATCACAAAGATTTACAGCCTACTTCCAAGCAGAAGAAGAATTCAATCAACAACAAATTAAATTCAATAAAAATAAGTTAAAAGTAGAGAGCGACTTTAAAAGTCAAGAAAAATCTTATAACGAAACCGTAGAAAAACAGAACGAGGTTGAATCCCTAATTGCAGGATTAGAAAATATACTAAATACTGTACCAAATATAAACTGGGAAGCTCCAGAAGTTACAGATTTTTTGCCGCTTCTTAAGCCATACACAGAAGGTAACAGTGTAGTAGAAGAATTTTTAGCAAATGTTCGTCAAACCATAAAATATACTGATGAACTTGGCTTTGTGCGTCCGGCGCTTGGTGCTTTTGGTTTAGCGGTTTGGTTGCGTGAAACTGTAGCAACAGAAATTTCTGGATTTAAAACAGCTTTGGCTTCTGCTCAAAATGCAAGTAAAGCTATATCAGAAGTTGCAGCATCAATACAGATTGTCCAACAAAATTTTGCCTCATTAAATCAGCTACAACCAGATTATCAGAAATATCTTGCCAAACTGCAAAACATCCAGCAAACAATCCAGATATGGGAAAACCGCAAACGCGAAATAGATTATATTATCTCAGCAGTTAAGGAATGGAAATCTACAGCACCTTCTCTTCTCTATCAAACTTTAAAAGAA
>NZ_DASQZC010000274.1:0-3659 GCF_035638895.1 Nostoc sp.
TGCCATTTCCACCCAATCTCTAAGGGTGATTCCCCGTTGTCGCTCGGCAAACTCTATTGCAGATTCTTCCATAGCTAAGGTGCGAAGCAGTGCTTGGGGTAACTCACTGTTGAGTTGTTTCGCCCAACTTGCCCAAGGGCCACGTTCTCCCGGTACGCCACCAAATCCCAGAGATTCTTTTTGCTCGTACATCCAACTGAGCAAGTTGTCTTGCAATCGCTGCCAAGAAGCTAAACCACGGGTAATCCCTTCGGAAAATTGTTGTAAATCAGCATCTGCCTCGGCAAATTGCTGTAATGCTTTTGATAATTGCTGTAGCTGTTGCAAATTTAGCGGATACTTCTGATTGGGATCAGTAACCCGTAAAAATACCGCCAGACGCTCGTCAGCAGGTGCTGTGGTAATTTCTGTAACTGCGGAGGCGATCGCTTCTGTGGTTTTGTTTTGCTCTTGCCAGCGTTGCCATTGACTTTGAATAGTTTTAATGGCTCTCAGACTCCGAGTAGCCTTGGCTTTCTTGAGTTCGTCTTTTTCACTATCGACTTGATTTTGGAGAGCATTCAAGCGATCGCTCAAAGCTAATTCAAAGACTTCCCCTGTACCGGAAGTAATGCCTTTAAGCAGTATTTGATACACCATCTCAACAGAGCTAATTTTGCCCTTGAGGGTGGTTTCGACAATTTCATCGATTAAGGCAAGATAGCGATCGCGCAATGGCAAAGAGTCTGGCATAGCTACTAGAGAACGTCCATTCTAATTCTAGTCTGAGTTTGTCTGACTGGATTAGACGCTTGTAGAGCTTAGGAGCATTCAAGGGGTAGGCAATGTCTGGCGGGTGCGAATCGTTTTAAGTTGTTCATTTCGCAGTTTTTGACCTTTTTTATCTCTTTGTGAGAAATCCGGGTTAATTATGATGATTAAAATAGGTAATTGTTTATCACACCTGCCGTAGGCATTTACCTGCAAAGTTTAGAATGATGTCAAGGAAACTTTTTAGCAGAACATAACAATGCTGAGAATTAGCCTAAAAATATCTTATGGTGCGATCGCAGGAGGCAAAAAATGGGTTTGGCTGGATTAAGAATTGTGTTGGTAGAGCCAGCTGGGCCGATCAATATCGGAGCGATCGCCAGGGTAATGAAAAATTTCGGGCTATATAATTTAGTATTAGTGAACCCCCAATGCGATCCGCTATCGTCGGAAGCTTTGATGATGGCTGTTCATGGTCAGGAAATTATAGAATCTGCGGTATTGGTACCGACTTTACCAGAAGCATTGCATGGATGTGTACGCGCGATCGCTACTACTGGTCGCGTTCGCAGTTGGGAAACACCCTTAGAAAACCCCCGCACTGCACTACCCTGGTTACTGGAGGAACCAGAAGAACCCGCAGCACTGATTTTTGGCAGGGAAGATCGGGGATTAAGCAATGAAGAATTAAATTATGCACAAAGGTTTGTTCGCATTCCCACAAGTGCAGATTATGTAGCCCTAAACTTGGCTACCGCCGTAGCAATCTGCTGTTATGAATTGTCACAATGTACCCAGCAACCTGACACTAAAACCTTAACCCAAACTGAACTCGCCCCCTTAGATGTTGTGGAAGGATACTATCAGCAATTAGAATCATTATTATTAAAAATTGGTTATGTATATCCCCATACGGCAGCTAGTCGGATGGAAAAATTTCGCCAAATATATAATCGCGCTCACTTGAAAACAGGCGAAGTATATATGCTGCGTGGGATTTTGCAGCAGGTAGAATGGGCCCTTAAAAACCAAAGGGATGGTGAAAACTTGTAATTATTTGTTTAATATATACGCAATCATCTCCCAAAATATTTAATATGGCTTAAACTAAACACAAAAATGCTACTTAGTGGCAAAGTGAAATTTGAGTATTAATATTTGCTTAAAAATTAAGTTTTGGGTTAGGAGTCTGCAAGAAAACAGCCAAGTGGGTCACAAGGAGTAACTGTGTCAGAGTCAGGTGACGAACTAACAGCTTTCTCGCGGCGTCAACCCTTAAATCGCCGCCAGCCGCCACAAAAAGTTCAAAAAGTGGTCAAGAAGAAAGTTAAAGCTAACAGCCAGCAGCAAGCTGTGAATGGACGAGAAGCGGCGCTAACACGCCCAAAAAATCCGATTAGTCCTCCCTCAACCCCTAGTGCTACACGTAGGGTAAAATCAGGGTTAGTCATGCCAACGGCAGTAAAACCAATACCTAGTGTAAAGGGCAAAATTCCTCCCTTTCGACCAGGTGCTGTGATGGTGAAAACAGTGCGGATGGAAAATCCAAAAAGAGGGCTGCGTTCATCAAGGAAGACGCGGTTAAAGCCAATGGCCAAAACCTTGTTGTATATTGTGCGGTTATTGATTGTGGGTGTTGGCATGGGTGCAATTGTTGGCACAGCATTGTCAGTATTAGACCCCGCTAATCGCATCAGCACAACTTCTGCGCCGCAATCTAATAGTAATATGGTGCGATCGCAGCCACAACCTACCCAAACCCCCCCAGTTGCACCTTCGAGCTTATACCTATCTCAGGAAATGATCTCCTTAAAAAATTCTGTGCAAAATTTGGCGGCGACCAACCCAAATCTTACACCTGGAGTTTTCTTAGTAGATTTAGATACTGGTAATTATGTAGATATTAATGGCTCTACCAGTTTTCCGGCGGCTAGCACAATTAAAGTGCCGATTTTAATTGCTTTTTTCCAGGATGTAGACGCGGGTAAAATTCGCCTGGATGAAATGCTGACCATGCAACAGGATATGCTTGCTGGCGGTTCTGGAAATCTGCAATACAAACCAGCCGGAACCAAGTATGCCGCTCTGGAAGTCGCCACTAAAATGATTACAATCAGCGACAACACTGCAACAAATATGCTGATTGCGCGGCTAGGAGGAATAGAGGCGTTAAACCAGCGTTTTCGGGACTGGGGATTGACAACCACAACAATTCGTAATCAACTACCAGATTTACAAGGGACAAACACCACTAGTCCTAAAGAATTAGGAAATTTGATGGCGATTGTGAGTCAGGGAAATTTAGTGAGTATGCCATCACGCGATTTAATGCTCGATATCTTGCGTCGCACTCAGAGAGACACTCTGCTACCATCCGGGTTGGGAACAGGCGCAAGAATATACCACAAAACGGGCGATATTGGTACTATGCTGGCAGATGCAGGTTTAATTATTGTTCCAACTGGCAAACGCTACGTAGCTGCTGTCATGGTACAACGCCCCAATAATGACCCTCGCGCCGAAAAATTGATTAGCTCAATTTCTCGTGTTACCTACCAAGAGTTTAGCCAAAATACTGTTACACCCAACAGTAGCACCACTGTACCTGCAAATGGTTATCAGCCTCCTGCGGTGAGTCCTGCTTTGCCCAATGGTACGACAGGTACTGTACCCATGAGCGTTTATCAGCCTCCTGTTGTGAATCCTGTACCCAACAGTATGGGAGGTACTGTACCGCCAAATGGTTATCAATCTCCAGTTATGAATCCGCAGTATTACCCTCCAAGATAAGGGACTTCTAAATATAAAAAATATCCTATTGCTTTTAGAGCAAGGGAGCAGGGAGCAGGGGAAACAGTTGCTGCAAATGCTTAATACTTTGCAACAAATACTCTTCCATGTATAAGAAA
>NZ_DASQZC010000275.1:0-1657 GCF_035638895.1 Nostoc sp.
CAATGTCATTCGGTTAAGAAAGAATCGACGCTTTCTCCTTTTGCAGTCTATTTCGAAAGCCCAAGTTAGGTGTTTTGCGAATTCTGGGAAATTTTCTTGCTGATCTGACTTTTGATTTGACCGACTCAATCAAGTCTAGAAGTTCGGAGAATATAATTTTTATTTCCGACAAACATGGTCTGTAAATAATCCCTAGCAGAAACCTCCCAAGCACTTTCAGAGAATGTTTAAAATTGACTCGAAATATTTCTTGACCGTTAGATTTATCCAATTCTACTGAGGTAGTTTTGTTGTTTTTAATAGGCGAATGTTTCACTTCTACAATCGATTCTACTCGTGTCTCCACGGCTAAGGTGGTTATGCGCGTAATAGCTGCAAGCACGAAGCTTCCATATAATTCTTGCTTTATTCCGCGAACCGTTTTCGAATGAAAATTTTCCACTTTCAAGTGTGATTTTATTATTTTATAGAACTCTTCAATTCCCCATCTGGAATGATACAGTTCAGCGAAATGATCGAATGATAGACTTAAAGAACCTACGGTAGTTCCCAAGAAATACCAATTGCTATCGACTCGATATCGTATGAGCCGAAGTTTTATAGGTAGAAACATTATGTCATTGTGTTTTTTGCGAATATCTCTTTGAGTAAACTTTGTTGGTATGATAGTGACAATTCTTTCAGACGGAAAAGATCGATCATTTATAAAAGCCTTGATTTCAGGAAAAGTTGTTCCGTCAGAAAGTCGAAAGACTGCGTCGATTCCAGTTTTTATATGTTCATAGAGTAAAACGTATCCAAAGTAACCACGATCATATACGACACAGTCTCCTTCTACTAGGGCTTGTAGATGGCTTTTAGCTGCAAGTCGTTCATCTCCATGGTCAACAAGTGTAAAATCGTGAGGGAGCTTTGTCTTCAAGTTGTAAAGACAGCTCGCTAGACCCTGTGGCGCGCATGTATCTTGGTTATTCAAATTGAATCCTATCGAATTTAGCGCCCATGGCAAATTGATTTTGCTTCCATCCACCGCAAAAATTCTTCGGTTTTGCCAAAGGCGTGCAGCGGTCGGGAGGACTGTTTCGCACTCTTCAACTAATTTTTTATTTATTAATTTGAATATATTTTCGTCAAGCTTCTGACGTGCTTCGCACATACTTGAGGGAGCGACTTGAGCACCTTTTTTCGACTCTATACCCTTGCCTTTCAAACTTGCCCATAATTCAAACAATGTCGTCGCATATCCGTCTGATCCCTTGCTCAGTAATGACTGAAAAAGAAAAGTGACGATGAGCTTCGAATCTATAATGCGATTTCTGCGCCGCCACGTCTTGTCAAACTGCTTACAAATATCGTCTATACCAATTATGATATTTTCCCACAGCTGAGAAGACGTAGCAGCTTCCATTAAGTCACCTTTTTCGTTGGCGAGATGGAAACTTAGTAGAGATATTTGAGAGTTATGGAAATTTATAAAAATTAACCGAATGACATTGACGTTGCCATCCCCCACTCACCGTAAGCTTTCGGCGGAATAGCTCAACTTTCACCCAAAAAATCCTGACAGATATGAAGGGTGGTGCATCTGATTGTTGATTAGCTGTGGATGGCGGCCAGCGTTGTTCGATAAGTCCAGGGCAGCCATTTCTCTGGCTTC
>NZ_DASQZC010000276.1:0-14310 GCF_035638895.1 Nostoc sp.
ACCCCAGCAAAGCGGTCAGCACCAGGATGCAAGCGCTTGAGAAAGTGTTTTTTGAGTTCTTGATAATTGCCTTCTTCCAAAACGTTGAGGACGAAGCGATCGCCTATTTGCATTAAGGAATCAATGGCGCGGTCTTTCGCAACGGCAATTGTCAATCCTAAGGGTTGCAAACTCGCTTGCGTTACCCAGGATGCCAGCATTGCACTTGAGGCATTATCTTTTTTCGTGGTGACTATATATAGTCCACTACTAATGCGACCCAGCGCCTTTTCCATGTTGACATCAAGGGACTTGATTTGCTTGATGTTGCGATCGCGCACCAGCAATTGTCCGATGTCTTTACCCGCTTCTTCACACAACTGGAATGTTGATGCGGTGGGAACCTCTTTAATGCGAATGGGTGGGAAAGCTTCTTTGATGTCAGAGTTGAGAAATTGTCTGCGGAGTGTATCAATGGGTTCATCATCCCCACCATAACATTCAAACAGCCCAATCAATTGCTTGTTCTTGGCGACAGCTAGCACCGAACTGATACTAGCTTGGGCGGCGGCGGAAGTAGTTGGGGGCATACCAATAATAATGCCAGCTGCTCTCCCGGCTAGTTCTTGAATTTCTTGGCTCTCAGCAGTACTCAGATCCAGTACTTCTACGCCAATGCCAGTTTTCAATATACCTTCGGCAATTGCGTGACCAAGGCGTTCACCATAGCCGTAATCTGAGACAAAAAACAAGCCAACTGTTGTTTCTGCTTTAGCTTGTTTTTGGCTCCAATTTTCGTAGCACCCAGTTAGAACATCTAAATGGTGGTATAATAACGGGCCGTGACCGTTGGCGATAATATTAATCTTCCCAAGATCGCCCATCCGCTTCATGGCATTCAGCAGCGAACGAGCGTTAGGGCCCATCAAGCAGTCGTAATAAAATCTAAAGTCAGCTTCGATTGCTTCTAAATCTTCGTCAAAGGTGCGATCGTCACAAAAATGCATCCCAAAAGCATCACAGGTGTAGAGAATTTGGGTTTTGCGGTCAAAGCTAAAGATTGTATCCGGCCAGTGCAGGTTAGGCGCACTCACGAATTCCATTTCGTGTCCTTTGCCGATATCTATGCGATCGCCAGTTTTGACAACTCGCTTAGAAAATGGATCGTGTACTAAGCCTTCTAAAAACTGAAGTGCAACTTTTGATGCTAAAACGGTAGCTCTAGGAGCTAATTGAAGAACATCTTCCACTAAGCCGCTATGGTCTGGCTCTGTGTGGCTGACAATTATATAATCAATTGTTTTAGGGTTAACAAGACCTTTTAGAGTCTCTAAATACAGATCGCGAAACTTCTGGTGAGAAGTATCGATCAAAACTGTTTGTTCACCCCTAATTAGATATGAATTGTAGGTTGTGCCGTTTTGCAGCCCGAATTCGATATCGAAGCGATCGCGATCCCAATCAAGAGAGCGAATCGCTGTTGTGTTAGGGGCAATTTCTACAGTTTGTATAGTTAGCCGATGTTGAACGTTCTCTCCGTTGGCCTTGCCGGTCGTAGACATCGCTACCATTATTCGTCTCCGAGCGCAAATTAACAGGTTTTTCTTCTGCCTCCATTGTCCCTATTATTTTTTGTTTAAGTTGTAATAAATATCAGTTTTTGAAAATTTTAACTTGTATCAATTATTGCTGTTTTTTAGCAAAATTTATTACTCAAAAAATCTACTAATTATTATTTTATTCTTCAGACTTTACTGAGTATTTAATTTTGCTATTTATTGGATTTTATCCTAATTAAAAAACTTTCGTCTTTATTATAATAAGAACATACCCATAACTTTTATTGTAACCTTTTTTTTGAGATGACGTATGGATACTAAGGAAATAACAGCGTTTACAAGTATATTTTTTAATTGTGGTATAAAATATTTATATGTTGCAAAATAGAGGTATTAAAAGAATATATTTAGATGTTGATCATCAAAAGTTACTTTTTTAAAACCCTCTATTAGCAAGTAGGAAAGGTAGGAAAAGTAGGAAAAGTAGGAAAAGTAGGAAAAGTAAGATAAGTTCTGTTTTCACTCTGCATCGAATAATCTGTCAGCACTGTTTTTTATAATGGATATCGCATAGATTTTTTCTCAACTAAAATATCTTCATGGGAAATATAAACTTTATGTAAAGAGCAGAAAACAAATATTTTTATGGAGATAACCAAGACAAGTCCCCAGATACGAGTACGAGAAAAAGAAACTAAGCTTGTATACCTTTTTCTGGGCATTCAAATGCAAACTAGCGTAAAAATCATTTTTAAAGTTTCGATAAATCTCTCTAACTATACGAATGATCTAATAAATTTAATGATACAGTCCTTTATCATGGACTTTAAACATTAATCAGGACAACACCAATACATTCTTATTGTCATAACTGAAAGCTACAGCTTTTAGCTATCTAATAAATTTACCTATGCAGGTTAATGGTGTCATTTATGATATACCTAACTTTTTATAAAAATCCATTCTTGATGAAAAATTGCAAACTTTGATAGTGTTCTCAAGGCAATACTTCTCACGTAGCAGCCTTTTAAACGCCGACATCCTTGAATACTTGTAGTTCAGCTTTTCAGCGTACTATTAAATACGTAAGTAATTAAGTGTACAGGCGTGAATAGACATAAAAAAATCGCAAAAATTGACTGTGTAAAAGGTTATTGTTTATGGGATGCCGATTAAAAGTCTTTCTAACTGACGAACAAAAGCTGACTTTAGAAGAGTTAAGAAAAGCTAAAGATGTTCCTCAACGTACTAAGGATCGTGCTCAAGTTTTACTGCTGAATACTCGTGGCTTAAAAAATGAGCAAATTGCTAAAGGCTTGAACTGGGCGATTTCAACAGTACGTCAAACCCTTCATCGCTGGGAAAAGATGGGTTTAGCAGGTTTGTGGGATGCTCCTGGTCGAGGAGGAAAACCCCGATATTCGGAATCAGACTTGGCTTATCTAGAAAATTGTTTAGCTCAAGAGTCACAGACTTATAACTCTAAACAATTAGCAAATAAGCTCGCATCTGAGCGCCAAGTAAACTTGAGCGCAGATAGATTACGACGGGTACTTAAAAAAAGAGGAAGGAGGTTTGGAAGCGCACGCAAACAACCCCAAGAACAGAATAATTAACCTGAGTTCGATAAACCTCTCCCTGTCTAACTTTCATTCACATCTGTCCCTCTCGCCCATTGGAGAGGGACATTTTGCGTAATAAACAGGAGCGGAGCCGGAGACGCTCCGCCTCCGGTCAGAATACAGAATTGGTGAATACTCTACCCACAAAGGGATAGAGTTTTAATATAGTACTTACGCATCAAGTAGGAAATGTAGGGACAGGGCCAATACGGTTCAGATAAGCTTTTATTCTCCCCCCCTGCTTCCTCTGCATCCCCTGCTCCCCCTGCCTGCCTCAACAGATAAATTTCTTAACTGAACCGTATTGGGGCCAGGGCCAATTCATATAGACGCAAAGCGCCTTCCCGCAAGGTATTGCCCCTACGGTAAATCAAGGCTTTCACTGCCTTTTTGGGTAAGTCCTAAATAAAGAAAAATTTTAATGCTAGTTTCGCCCACTAGGGGCAAAAGCGCGTAGGGGGACGTTCACGGTAGCGTCTCGTAGAGAAGTAGGGTTTTAAACTAATTATTTAGACGCTCTTCTACTAGACGAGCAAGGGACGGGGACTCCTTGGCGCAGCCTAAAAAGAGAAGAGGTTGCGCTAGGGAGTCGTACAGAATGCATACTGAATTCTGAGTCCTGACTTCTGAATTCTTCTTATAAAACAAAATCCACCTAAACATTAAACTGTTTGGTGGACTTGTTAGTTATTCTTAGTGGATCCGAGCAGAGTCGAACTGCTGTCCAAATTGGGTATTGACCCCCCGCTCATTCACAGGTTTAGCCTTTCTAACCCTCAAGGCGGGAATCGTTCATTATCCCGAACGTAGGATGCTCTGATTTAATCTTAGCTAGCAAGCCAACCAGAGAACGCTTGCTAGAGCATCCGTTGGGGGTTGGTCTTCAGTCCTTAACGGAGTCAAACTAAAGACGCTCGAACCTGTAAGAGGTTTTTAGGCAGCTGCTACTAGAGCAGGCTTACGAGCAAAGCTAACGATGTTATTCGCATTTACTTTTTGTTTGAGCCTTTGATTTCCGAGAGGAGACTCACTCTCGACCTGAATCACAGAGCAGCGTTCGCCAACCTGTCGAAACCGTGACGGACCCATGCGCTTTATAATTCAATTATAATACGCAATTTTGGAAATGTGTTGCTGACAATAATTTTTGGTTTATGCCAGTACTGCTGAGAAACACAGGGTATCTTTATATGAAGTTGGCTCTAGACCATCAGTATAGTTGGCACATAAGGTGATGTTATCTAGATAAAAGTCCCAAATACTAAAAATAGTCAATTGCTAATCTTAAAATAATTAGCAATTGACTATATATTACAAGGCACTACAAATAAATAATTAGCTATACCCTAAGTTAGTGCTTCAGCGCCACCAACAACTTCTAGGAGTTCCTGGGTAATTGCAGCTTGTCGGGCTTTGTTGTAAGACAGCGTGAGGGTGTTAATCAGTTCACCGGCATTCTCGCTGGCATTACTCATGGCTGTCATCCGGGCTGCTAGTTCACTAGCGGCCGATTCTTGCAGCGCTCGCAATAGCTGGTTACTCAGATACAGGGGCAACAAAGAATCGAGAATCTGAACTGGATCTTGCTCGAAAATCATGTCAGGAGCCAACGGGCGAACTTGGCTAGCCACTTTCTCCCGTTCGACTTCAAATTTACCGCCACGGGTTGTTAAGCGGAAGATTTCATCATCGGCTGCTTCTAGACCTTGCGGATCGAGGGGCAGTAAGGTTTGTATCACAGGACGGGAGCTAACCAATGAAAGGAATCTGGTGTAGATTAATTCGATGCGGTCAACTTTTTCCGAAAGGAACAAGGAAAGTAGTTGGTCGGCAATCTGATTGGCTTCTGCTGCGGTGGGAATTTGCTCTAAGCCACTGTAGGTAGCATCAATAGGCTGATCTCGGCGTTGAAAGTACTGTGTAGATTTGCGTCCGACTAACACAAATTGATAGTTTAAACCTTCTGCCTTGATTTCTTTGGCGCGGTTTTCTGCACGACGGATAACGTTATTATTGTAGCCGCCGCATAGACCGCGATCGCCTGAAATTACCAATAGCCCGACTGACTTAACTTCTCTTTTTCTCAGCAGTGGCAGGTTTGCTTCTTCAAAGCGCAGACGGCTTTGCAAACCATACAATACTTGTGCCAAGCGATCGGCAAAGGGGCGAGTCGCTAGCACTTGTTCTTGCGCCCGGCGCACTCTAGCCGCAGCTACGAGACGCATGGCTTCTGTGATTTTTTTGGTGTTTTTGACCGACTGAATGCGATCGCGTATTGCTTTTAGATTGGGCATATTCTTGAGTTAGGAGTTAGGAGTTAGGAGTTAGGAGTTAAGAGCTAGGAGTATTTCATTAACTTTTAACTCTTAACTCTTCACTCCTCACTTTAATTACGCTGCTGCTTTGAAGGTCTTCTTGTATTCGGCAAGTGCTTCTTTCAAGGCAGTTTCTTCTGCATCACCTAGTGCTTTGGAGGCTCTTACTCCTTCGGCATACTGGGTTTTACCAGTCTTTAAGTACTCCCGCAGACCTTGGGTAAAGGTTGTAACTTTATCTACAGGAACGTCATCTAAGTAACCATTGATACCAGCGTAGAGAATTGCTACTTGCTCGTATACCGAGAGTGGCGAATTTTGTGGTTGCTTGAGAAGTTCGCGCAACCGTTGACCTCGTGCCAACTGGTCTTGAGTGGCTTTATCTAAGTCAGAAGCAAATTGTGCGAAGGCTTGCAGATCGTCAAATTGGGCTAGTTCCAATTTAATCTTACCGGCAACTTTTTTCATTGCCTTGGTTTGAGCCGCAGAACCCACGCGGGATACTGAAATACCTGGGTTCACAGCCGGACGGATACCAGCGTTGAATAAGTCAGAAGATAGGAATATCTGACCATCGGTAATGGAAATTACATTGGTGGGGATGTATGCTGATACGTCACCAGCTTGGGTTTCGATAATTGGTAGGGCGGTCATACTGCCTTTACCTAATTCATCGCTCAGTTTTGCTGCTCTTTCTAACAAACGAGAGTGAATGTAGAATACATCTCCAGGGTACGCTTCGCGTCCGGGTGGACGACGCAGCAGTAGGGACATCTGCCGATAAGCTTGGGCTTGCTTGGAGAGGTCATCATAAATTATCAGGGTAGCTTTACCCTTATACATAAAGTACTCAGCAATACTTGCGCCTGTGTAAGGAGCTAGGTATTGTAGGGTTGCTGGTTCACTGGCACTAGCAAAGACGACGACGGTGTAATCCATCGCGCCTTTTTCTTGCAATGTCTGCACCACGTTAGCAACTGTGGAAGCTTTTTGACCGATCGCAACGTAGACACAAACTACATCTTCTTCTTTTTGATTGATGATGGTGTCGATCGCGATCGCAGTTTTGCCGGTTTGGCGATCGCCAATAATCAATTCCCTTTGACCACGACCAATAGGAATCATTGAGTCAATAGCTGTAATACCCGTTTGCATGGGTTCGTGTACAGACCGACGGGCAATGATACCTGGTGCTGGAGATTCAATCAAACGGCTTTCTGAGGATTTGATGTCTCCCTTACCATCGATGGGAAGACCCAAAGCGTTTACAACTCGTCCAATTAAGGCTTCTCCTACGGGTACTTGGGCAATTTTACCAGTAGCGGTTACAGAACTACCTTCTTGAATTTCCAGCCCTTCACCCATCAGCACCGCGCCCACGTTGTCTTCTTCTAAGTTCTGGGCGATGCCAATTGTACCATCTTCAAATTCCAAAAGTTCCCCAGACATAGCCTTTTCCAGGCCATAAATCCGGGCAATACCGTCACCTACTTGTAGGACAGTACCAACGTTAGCAACTTTGACCTCTTGATCGTATTGCTCGATTTGTTGTTGGATAATGCTGCTAATTTCGTCAGGTCTAATTGATATGCTCATGTGTCTATCTTGTTTGCTTTCGAGACGGAAGTAAAAGGTACTGGGGATTAGGGACTGGGGATTAGGGA
Source organism: Nostoc sp. (assembly GCF_035638895.1). Taxonomy (GTDB): domain Bacteria; phylum Cyanobacteriota; class Cyanobacteriia; order Cyanobacteriales; family Nostocaceae; genus Nostoc. The sequence goes on from NZ_DASQZC010000276.1 coordinate 7,140, forward strand.
CTGGGGATTAGGAATGGAAAGAATTTCTTTTTCCTAGTCCCTAGTACCCAGCCCCCAGTCCCCAGTCCCAATTTTCTAGCTATTAGTTAAGCGCAATGAAAGGCGACGCAACTGACCCCGGATACTGGCATCAATTACTTGCGAGCCTACTTTAATGATCACACCACCAATTAACTCGCTGTCTACCTTGCTTTCTAGTTCTACCTGGCGAGCATTACTGATGGCAATGACTTTTTGGATGATTGCCTGCTGTTGAGCTTCTGTGAGGGGAACGGCTGAAATTACTTCCGCTAATACGGTTTGATTCAGCTGCCGCAACAGCGCCAGATATTGTTGAAAAATAGATTCCAAGAATGCAATGCGGCGTTTGTCTACTAGTATCAACAAAAAGTTGCGTAAGTAGGGGTTAGAGCCTTCACCGAGTATTTGTTTGATGAGAGCTTTTTTGTTCTCAGCCTGAATAAACGGGTTGCTGAAGAAGTTGTGTAGCTGTTTGTCTGCTCTGAGCAGTCCTAGGAAAGTACGCGCATCTTCCCCGAACTCTTCTGTCAAATTTTTCGATTGCGCTATTGACAAAAGTGCCTGTGCATAAGGTTGGGCTACTTCGGCTGCCGCTACCTGACTTGTCATACATTGCCTCCCAGTTGTGCGATGCTGCGGTCAATTAAACTTTGTTGAGCATCGTCGGCAATCCCGCCTTTAAGTTGCGATTCGACTTTTTGCAATGCTAGTGTAGCAACTCGTTGCCGTAGTTGAGCGATCGCTCGCTCTGTTTCGGTGTTTAAATCTGCTGCTGCTGTTTGTCTCAAGCGTTCTACGTCTTGCCCTGCCTTTGCTAACAAGGCTTCTTTCGCTTTTTGGGCGTTTTCTGTGGCCGATTGGCGGATGCGTTCTGCCTCTGCCTGAGATTGCTTTAACTGCTCTTGCGCTTGGGAAAGGGCAGTCTTTGCCTCTTTTAAGCGCCCTTCTGCTTCCTGAATTGCGGTGGCAATATTGGATTGTCGCTCGTTCAGGATATTGCTTAAAACTTTACGTCCGAAGTAGAATAGTATGCCAACCAGAATCGCTAGATTGATCAGATTGGTTTCAAAAATGTCTAGGTTTAGACCGAAACCACCTTCTGCTGCGCCTTCTGCCAATTCAGAGTGAACAGCGTTCGCTTCTGCGGCAAGTAATAAGAATGTCCCCATGATACCCATTTACAAGTGCGCTGCTCGCTTGCTAATACGTTGTATTTTTCCCAAGGGAAGGAAGTTTAAGTATCTTTTCCCTGTAAGGAAATTAAGTATCTTTCCCCAGAAGGGAAAAAGTGCCTTTATTTGACACTTAAATTTTGCGCTCTGGACTAGGGCCCAGTTGCGCGTATGCTTTCACAGAGCCAGTCTAGTTAGCTTATCTAACTGGAGTTGGCCCCAATAGTTTTTCTAGAATCTGCCTGCTTAGAGCATCAACTTGTTGCTCTAAGGTGCGAAAAGCTTCTTGCTTTTGTTGTTCTATCTCAACAGAAGCATGTTCTCGTTGAGACTGAGCTTCCTTTTGAGCCTCGGCAATTTTCTCGGCAGTAATTTTCTTAGCTTCAAGTTGAGCTGCTTCTAAGGTAGCTTGCGATTGTCTGCGAGCGTCTGCGAGTTGTTGCTCATATTCGGTAGCCAAGCGCTCGGCTTTAGCCAAGCTCTCCCGCGCCTCAAGGGTATTCGTTCGGATATAACTATCGCGATCGTCTAGTACCTTGGTCAGTGGCTTATAGAAAATTGCATTCAATAAAGCTGCTAGTAGCAGGAATTGCAATGCCATGAAGGGCAAGGTAGCATCGAAATCAAACATTTGTCTCCTCTTTGGCTGGAGTAGCAGTTTTCATGGCTAGCAACGTCATCCAACCTTTCATATTTTAGAGACCCATAGCCAACAAGGGTCAACTGAACATTAGAAATATTACGATACCCAAAATATTTTGATTGTAGAGGCGTGATGGTTCACGACTCCACATTCACAAAATTTTTAGGTATTAGCTGAAGGGGTTAGCAAACAGCAATACCAGGGCAATTACTAGACCATAGATAGTCAAGGATTCCATGAATGCCAAGGTTAATAGCAGAGTACCGCGAATTTTTCCTTCTGCTTCAGGTTGACGAGCAATACCTTCTACTGCTTGTCCAGCAGCGTTACCTTGACCAATACCAGGGCCAATTGCAGCTAAACCAATCGCTAAAGCAGCAGCGAGAACTGAAGCAGCCTGAACTAATGGATCCATGTTGATTTTCCTTGCTTTAGATTACAAAACTAACAGACATTACGTTAACGATTAGAAACGTGGTTTTCACGCTGCACATGAGTTCTTTCGATCGCGCTTTGCGATGTTTTGAGCGAATATGCTCTTGGAACTGTGCTATCAACTGAGAAGTTTAATGCTCCTCATGTTCATCTCCGCCATGCCCCTCCATTGCCTCATGAATGTATGCTCCGGCTAGGGTGGCAAAAACCAGGGCTTGAATGGCACTGGTAAATAAACCCAAGGCCATTACAGGCAGAGGTACAAATAGAGGAACTAGCAGCACCAACACCGCTACAACCAATTCATCCGCCAAAATATTACCAAATAGACGGAAGCTTAGGGAGAGGGGCTTGGTGAAATCTTCTAGGATTGCGATCGGCAACAAAACGGGTGTTGGCTCTATATATTTCTTAAAGTAGCCTAAACCCCGTTTGCTAAAACCTGCGTAAAAGTACGCTAAGGAGGTCAGCAATGCCAATGCAACAGTCGTATTGATGTCATTGGTGGGAGCTGCCAATTCGCCCGAAGGTAGCCTGATGAGCTTCCAGGGAATTAGTGCGCCTGACCAGTTCGATACGAAAATAAACAAGAACAGTGTGCCAATAAATGGCACCCAAGGGCGGTACTCTTTCTCACCAAGTTGGTTTTTTGCCAAATCACGAATAAATTCTAAGGCATATTCCATCAAATTCTGGATGCCTTTGGGAATTCTTTGTGCGTTGCGAGTAGCAGCTATTGAAGCCACTACTAGAATACTAATCACAAACCATGAGGTGAGAAAAACTTGCCCATGAATTTTAAGATTGCCCAACTGCCAGTAGAAATGATGACCTACTTCTAATGCGGCGAGGGGAAAAGAATTAAAGGCGTTTAAGACACTAAGCATTTGCATTCTTCAAGCATTTTCCCCAACGAGCGAGGATGGGATTACTATCTTTGTGAGCCTGACTTTTTAAGAATCAGGAATGAACGCAATTTGCACCATATAGACGAGGAGCGTGGCTTTGTAAGTTAGAAATCCCAAAAAAATGGGCAAAATCTGTAGCTCACGCCATTGAGTTGCCACGATCATCACTCCAATAAACAGAGCAAAACGAGTTTTGCTCAAACTTGTTTTCTCACTACCAAGCTGCTCAACGTCTCTAGCCAACATTTTTAAGTAAACCACACCTGTACACGCCCCAATTAAATAATTTAGGGCAATGTTTAAGGAATAAAAAATCCACACAGAGATAAAAATAACCCCCGTCAAGACAAGCGTGATTACCAATAATCGCTGGAAGAGTTGATGGAACTCTTGCATGGAGTTACCTGATTCTGTGTCTCCAGAACCAGTTTTAGCATCTTGTTGCGTTGTCGGAGTGGGCGCAATTGATTCGTCTGACAAGCTCACGGGACTTGAAACCAGTACAGTTAAATATGATGACTGCACATTCAGTCAGCTGAATCATATCACGATCCGGTAACAATACTTTAGGAAAAAACAATTAACTTCTTGGCAACGTTACACCTTCAGTAAGGTCGCGCTCACAGAAGCGAGAGAGCGGCTGATCATGTGAGGGAGCGTGTGGGTGAAAATCAATAAATGTTGCCTGAAAATTCAAAATTTCTTCCAATTCCAGTTTTTTGAGTGAATAATTATCCTCCAAAGTTTGAATTAAGTTGGTGTCAATAAAATCAACTGGTGCTTGAGGAGCGTATGAACGTACCGCAAATCAGAAATCGTAGAGTAGCGGTAAGTCATTAAAGATCGCACCACTGCTGAATTCCAGAAAGCTCCAACTTTTGGGATGTACAATACCCTGTTTCTTAGGCACTTTCCTAATTTACATTAATTTGCCAAAAGTAGTGATGGGCGATCGCTCGTCACAACGAGTATAAATTGACATATCTTAACTTCGTATTTAAGTGAAGTGTAATTAAGCAGGTGTCAATAAAATTAGCTGCTGCTGAAGAAGCGTTCTTACCCCATCCAATCCCAGTTGCACACCTGCCAAAATATCTGCCACTGTTGAATTAGCATCACACTTTTGCATAAATTCAAACTCTGGTACAGATAAATTAACAATCTGGTAATCGTAATTAAAGAAACATTGGCTGGGAAATCCTTCAAGACAAGGATTAAGTTCGGGAATCGCTGCCAGTAGGGCGTTATCGTCTGACCAGTCGGACTTGATTAAGGGAGGACGACCGAGGAAAAACTCGTAATGAGTTACTTCTGGATCTAGTAATTCTATCAGGCGGTAAAGCTGGCGTTGGCTTTGCCCGCCGCAGGCATCGCTCAAAGCTTTTGCCCGTTCTAGTAACTCTGGTGCTTTGCCTAAAAGTCTCTCTAAATCCCAGAAACTCGGATTTGAGAAACCAATAAACTCCAATCCCGAAGCATCTATTAATTCAAACAGCGTCTCAATGTTGTAGTCAATTTCTTGGGGATGAACGTACATATCAGCAAAGTTTTCATCTTTGTGATTTTCTAATGACCAACGCTGTTTGTCGTATTTGACAAGTCGGTTATTTTCTGGTAATGAAGCAAATATTTGTCGTCCGACTTGGACACCATCGCGGTAGTCGCCTTTTTTGTCACCTTGAAGAAGTGCGATCGCTTTTTGCATCAGTTGAATTTCCCAGCGTCCTAACTCTCCATAGACAAAAATGTGCATTAACCCGCCTGGGGCTAACTTTTTCGCCAAAGCTTGAATACCGCGAATTGGATCGGAGGTATGATGCAAAACACCAACACAGTTAATTAAATCAAACTCACCCGGCAACTGTTCCACATCAAATAAGCTAAGGTGATGAAATTCAACGCGGGTAGCCCCTGAACGCTGACAACGCTCTTTTGCTATAGCTAAAGCACCAGTACTGAGGTCAATTCCCACAACCGAAGCTTGAGGATTGAGGTGAACCAAGTACTCTGTACCTACACCAGTACCGCAACCTGCATCTAAAATCCGAATATCTTCCCTTTGGGGTTTTTGACCTGTGCAGAAGTTATGAGCAGCTAGCCAATTCCAGCGCCAGTTGTAGCCTGGAGGTGGTTCATCCAACAAGGCTTCCGGCGGAAAGGGGTAGGTATTGTAGAGTTTGGCAACAGCAGCACTAACGGTTTGGGAATCGGACATGATGAGGAATAACGCAGCATTTCTGAGTTTAGCGAATGGTGGACACTTCAGGTAGACAAATAATTGCGATCGCCTATGTGAATTCCAGAGTCTAAGGTAATTATCAAGATGCCATACTTAAATGTCTTTGCAAGGCAGAGTTACTCTTCTGTTTTTCCCAAGTAATGGTTGTGTCGATAATTTCGTCTAAATCATTGTGCTTCGGTTGCCAACCCAAAACCCTACGGATTTTATCAGCACAAGCTGCAACACAGGCAGGATCGCCCCGACGACGTGGTGCGGCAATAACAGGAAAATCTACCCCAGAAATAGCCTTGACTCTTTCAATAACTTGTCGCACGCTGTATCCTTGCCCGTAACCGCAGTTGAAAATTTGGCTTTCTCCTCTTTTTTCTAAGTAATCCAAAGCATTTAAGTGAGCAGTAGCCAAATCTTCGACATGGATATAGTCTCGGACTGCGGTTCCATCAGGCGTAGGAAAATCAGTACCAAAAATTCGTACTTCTGGTTTGCGCTTGAGTGCCGCATCACAAGCAGCCCGAATCAAGTGGGTGGCATTCGGTGACATTTGCCCCAATAGTCCACTTGGTTCAGAACCTGCTACATTAAAGTAACGTAGTATTACGTAGTTTAGTGAAGATACTGCTGCATAGTCCTGGATCAGCCACTCACTCATCAACTTGGAACGTCCGTAAGGATTAATGGGCTGTGTAGGGTTCAACTCAGTAACGAGATTTTCTTCGACTTCTCCATAGACTGCGGCTGTGCTGGAAAAAATGAACTTGTTAACACCCATAACGCTACAACAACGTAGCAAATTTAAGGTGTTGCGGGTGTTGTTTGCGTAGTAGTCGAGGGGATGAGCTAATGATTCTGGAACAATCAGACTAGCGGCAAAGTGTAAGACGGCGCTGAATTTATGCTGGGCAAAAACTTGATAAAGATGCTCAGTGTCTACTAAATCGCCAATAATTAGTTTTCCGTGTAGTACAGATGCTCGTGAACCTGTAGAGCAGTTGTCGTAAACTACGACATCATAACCAGCTTCCCCTAGTTGACGAACTACATGGGAGCCAATGTAACCAGCACCACCAGTTACCAATATTTTCTTTTTCATTTCTTTTGCCTTATCTACCTTTACCTAACAAAACAACTCGAATGGTTTTGAAGGCGATCGCTAAATCCAACCAAATGGAATAATTCTTGATGTAATACAGATCGTATGAAAGCTTTTCGTAAGCATCTTCTATAGATGCTCCGTATGGATACATAACCTGTGCCCAGCCTGTAATTCCCGGTTTTACCAAATAGCGTACTTCATAGTAGGGAATGGCCTCTTTGAGTTTGACATCAAATTCTGGTCGTTCTGGACGAGGCCCAATCAGACTCATTTCACCTTGTAAAACGTTCCATATTTGGGGTAGTTCGTCAATACGCAACAAACGTAGCCAGTATCCAACTCTGGTGATCCGTGGATCGCGTTGACTAGCCCACTGCGCCCCCAACTTTTCCGCATCCTGATACATGGAGCGAAATTTGTAAACTCTAAATGGTTTACCGTACAACCCACTTCGCTGCTGACTGTACAAAACTGGGCCAGGGCTATCTAATCTAATTACTAATGCAACCAACAACAAAAGTGGTGCAACTAACACTAGTAAAAAGAGGATCAATATCAGATCCACAACTCGCTTCAGTTTCATACTGAAGTAACCAGGCATTAGGTTAAAACCATCGCTAAAAGCCAACCATTTATCTTGTAGCAGCGATGAAGGTA
>NZ_DASQZC010000277.1:0-2010 GCF_035638895.1 Nostoc sp.
TTGAAGCAGCCAGAAGGCAGAAGGCAGGAGGAAAGAAAGAGTTTTTGAGAAAACTTTCTGTTAAAACCTGATATCATGTCCGCCTAATTAGTTACGATTTCCACAGTCATTTCACCCCACCCCCAACCCCTCCCCGCAGGCCTACAGTGTATACACAAGTCTTAAAATTCCCCCTATTACTTGGTTTCGTCATCTAGCGTTAGGTTGTGCGATCGCTCTGGAAGCGTGTCCGCAGGGTGTCGCAGACAAGCGATCGCAAAAACTCACGGGATTATGTGATTACTTCGCTCCGTTATCACTGCGCTCGTAATGACAATTTAAGGGGTCTATAACGCCTGAAACCCTTTCAGATAGTACTTGTGTATACACCGTAGCCCCGCAGGCGGGGAGGGGAGACAAAGCATACCTTTGGCGGGGTGGGGTTCTTCGAGTTTAATAAACAATCAAGCGGAGATAATATGGTTTTTCCCCCCTGCCTCTTTGCTCAACCAATAGGCCGATTACCAGGATTGACTGCATGAATATATTCACTACCCGATTGCGGTCTTCCTCGTTTATAACAAGCTTCTTCTGGTTTACCCCATCCTAGCTGCAAAATGATTTCCAAAAAGCTAGAATTTTCCCACTTGCACAAACTTGCCCATTCTGTTATTTGAACAATTCTTTCTACATCAAATGTGACAATTTTTTGGTACTGTTTATTATTATTGAAACTCAAGTATAAATCCATCCCCATAGAGACTTCATACCAAAATTCTACAATAGAATTTTTAGCAGTTTTTAATATTTCTAAGTCACTAGTGAGGGCTATTAACTCGCTGTCTACTTCGGGATAGTTTAAGTTTTTACCTTTGACTGTTACCTCGCGCCAAATAATACCTGAAACTTGGTTTTCCTTCTGATATTCATGAATTGCAGCTTTGAAATCTTGATAGGCAGTGAACTGTTGCAGCCCATCAGTCATGAGAAACTGGTCAATTACAGGATTGCCAGAGACTGGTATTTCTAATTTTAGGCGTTTTCCGTTGAGGCAGGCTTGGCGTTCGGCTGCCAAAATTTGAATTAGCTCCTGAGTCGTGTAAACCTTTGACATTAGAATATACTCTAGTTTGTCATTAGTCATTGGTCATTAGTCATTAGTTATGAACTATAGACTATGAACTTTCCAATCTGTTAACACAGCTATTTCAATATTATGCTTTGACATTGGTGGCAATGTAGTAACAGATATCACTAAAAATTAGGGCAGACCAATTTGGCCTACCCTATAAGTTACTTAGCTAACTCACTACTAAACTCATTAAAGGCTCGCCGTTTTAGCTGTGCTGTTTCAGTGCGTGGTACTAAATCAAAGATTTTACGAAATTGATCGTCTATATCTTCAAAAGGTACTTGACCTTTTTTATTTAAAACAACTTCACCTGATTTATTAAACACCACGACTTGAGGAACACCCCCAGAATAGTAATATCCTGCTTCTGTAGGGTTGTAGGTCTGTTTAAGCGGGATAGCATCTACATTAATAGGCATAATTTCTGCTACCCGACCATAGAATTCTTGCACCCGTGAAATGGAAATGGCATATCTTTTAGAATCGCTGCTGTCATCCAAATAAAAGGCCAAAAAGATGGGTTTATGTTCAGCTAAAGCCTGTGCAAGTGTCTGTCTGGGAGGAACTAATGAACCGTTGCCAGCATAAACGACAAAAATGTTGCCATCATATAAATCATTATTAAGACCAGCGTATGCAGGTTGCATACTTATAATGAAAAGACTTGCAAGCAACAACAGGCATTTGGACAACCACCTTTGCCAGCCAGTAATTTGTTTATGTAAAAAAAGAAACTTTGTGCTATTCATCAAAAGGAACCTTGCAAGCTATTACTTGTCGTGAGTTTGTGCTGAATTCGGCAAACTGGGCTGGATATGTAATTATGCCCACGCACTATTTTTTAAGATAACGCCTACTGAGATTATCTCTCGTAAGTGGATGATGGAGATAAACGGAGT
>NZ_DASQZC010000278.1:0-4051 GCF_035638895.1 Nostoc sp.
AATTAACAAACTGCCCTCCAAAACTGATTATTTCTCATTTAGAAACAGACTGGAGACTTTTATGACCCCAGCAGCGATCGCTACACCCACAAAAGAATCACCCCTTTTGTTTGAAGGACTGACTTGGAGAGAATTCAAAGCAGTTGAGCAGTTATTAGACCGTCCAGGATATCGCCTGTCTTTTCTGGATGGCGTTTTGGAGATCCGAAGAATGCCTGGAGAACCCCACGAAACTGTTAAGAAGAGAATTGCCGCATTGTTAGAACTGTACCTGCTCATGGCAGGGTTTGACTTTACTCCAACTGGGTCAATGACCTTAGAAAGTGAATCGGGTGCTGTCAAGCGAGAGGCGGATGAATCTTATAAACTTGCTCCTGGTCGAGTGCGTCCCGATTTGGCGATTGAGGTGGTGTTTACCAGTGGCGGTATCAACAAACTGGAGGCATACAAACGGCTCTTGATTCCAGAAGTGTGGTTCTGGGAAGATGGAGTGTTAGAAGTTCATCACTTGCAAAAAGAAGGTAACGCACTTCACTATGAAAGGGTTTCCAGTAGTGAGGAGGTTAAAGGTATCGATCTGGATTTGTTTTTACGCTGCATTAATATGGTGAATCATGTTGATGCCATCAAAACTTTTCAGCAGGCGCTTCACAAATAGCTGGCGATTTAAGTACTTGGACAGAATTAATTACACAATGTCATTGCGAATGAAGCGTTCGCGGTAGCGTCTCGTAGAGAAGCGTAATGAAGCAATCGCAAGGGTTGGGATTGCTTCTCTTCTCTACGAGAGGCTGCGCCAACGAGACGCTCCGCGAACGCTCCGCTCGCAATGACTGTAAATATTTTTGTCCAACTACTTATGTAAACCTATTACAGTTCTTCAACTAAAATTTTAACGGCAACACGGTACAATCCAGAGGCAGTTTTATTGTTAGCAACACGGGTTAAGGATGGAAACAAATTTTTTGACGGCTGTTTTTCTGCCACTGGCTCTATTTATTATCATGTTAGGCATGGGGTTAACCTTGACCTTAGAAGACTTCAAGCAAGTTGTAATTTATCCCAAAGCGGTGGTGATTGGCTCTGTGGCGCAGTTGATCATGTTGCCGATTGTGGGCTTTGGCATTGCATCAGTGTTTCCCCTTGACCCACAATTAGCGGTAGGCGTAATGATTTTAGCAGCCTGTCCCGGTGGCGCTACTTCTAATATGATTACGTTTTTGGCTGGGGGTGATGTTGCTCTTTCTGTGATACTAACAGCTATTAGTAGTTTTATTTCGGTTTTTACGATTCCTCTGGTAGTAAATTTGTCAATGCAGAGATTTTTGGGAGAAGGAACAACGCTACAGTTACCTTTCTTAAGTACTGTTTTGCAGATTGCGGTGATTACACTTCTACCTGTAGTAATTGGGATGATAGCCAAGCGGTATGCACCCGGATTGGCAGACAAGGCAGATAAACCTGTGAAGTGGCTGTCTTTATTTTTCCTGGCGGTGGTAATTACTGGAGTGTTTCTGAGAGAACGGAATAATTTTATTTCTTATGTAATAGATGTGGGCTGGGCAACTCTGGTTTTGAATGTGGTAGCAATGGCTTTAGGTTTTGCGATCGCAACCTTAAACAGATTAGGAGAAAAAAGCGTCACGGCAATTACAATAGAAGTAGGAATTCAAAATGGGACTCTGGCGATCGCGATCGCTTCTACACCTACGCTGCTGAATAGTCCTACAATGGCCATTCCTGGGGCAATTTATAGTCTGCTAATGTTTGTAACTGGTGCTGCATTTGCTTGGTGGGCTAGTCGTCGCCAAAGCTTGTTGAAAGCATAAAAGTAGTTGGCCTCATTGCCAAGTCTGCTTATCCAGTGGTTGAAAGTATCTCCATACAAGCTACACTTTCATTCCTTTGCTAAGTTGTAAAGTGGAATAGGAAGTCAAAGAGAGCATCAAGAATATACATGTACGTACTAATTGGTGGTGCAGGCTTAGTGGGCTTAAGTTTGGCGCAAAAACTGGTAGAACTAGGACATACTGTTGCCGTAATTGACATTGACCCTATCGCTTGCCGCTATGCCCGTGAACAAGTAGGAGCAATGGCTTTTGAAGGCAGTGCTGTAAGTACAGAAGTATTGTTAGAAGCGGGGATTCGCAAAGCCGGTTCCTTGGCAGCTGTTCTGAGAAGTGATGCCTTAAACTTGGCAATGGTGACTCTTGCAAAACATTACGGTGTCACCCATATTTTGAGTCGGATGCGCCACCCAGATTTTGCTGAACCGTTACGTATCGCTGGAGCTAACCATATTATCAGTACTGTTGAACTATCAGTTTCAACAATGGTGAATGCTATTGAATATCCGCAAGTGGAATCAATGATGCATTTTGAGCAGGGACAAATTGAGGTTCTGAAACTTTCCATCCCCAATAATTGCTATGTTGCTGGTCGTAGCGTTGCCGAAATTGCTCAGGATTCCCAGTTTCCTAGTGGTTCGCTAATTATTGGCTATCAACCCCATCCCCACGAAGATTTGATGATTCCTAACGGTAGTACAATACTGGAACCTCATTCAACTGTGCTGATTGTGACTAAACCAGGATGTTTACATCAAGTCATTGATTTTATTGAACAAAAATGTTGAGCGTAGTTCTTAGCTAAACTCTTTATTAGGTGGGGTTAGCTACATATATAATAAAAAATTGGTGTAAATAGTTTTGATGAAGCTGTATCGATATATTTATTTAGCGATCGCTATTATTTTTCTTGCATCTTGTCAATCACCCGAAATTCCACCAAAGTCACAACCCGATGCCATTCCAGCAACCCCATCCCAAAAAATAGTGACACTGGATAAGAATTTTAAGATAGCAAGCGGTCAAACTGTTTATGTTCCTGTCTACTCTCATATCTATCATCACAATCGGCAGGAGATTTTCGAGTTAGCAGTTACGCTAAGTATTCGGAATACAGATTTGACCAATGCGATCGTCATTACTTCTGTGCGCTACTATAACTCAGAAGGGAAACTAGTTAAAGAATATTTAGAGCGCCCTATTCAAGTTGATGCCCTAGCTTCTACAGACTTTTTTATAAAGAGAAATGACACCACTGGAGGTTTAGGTGCAAACTTTATTGTCGAGTGGGTAGCCCAAACAGAAATATCCGAACCGATAGTAGAGGCAGTCATGATTGGTACTGACTTTCAACAAGGAATTTCTTTTATCAGTCCTGGTAGGGTTATTAAAAATCAAAATAACGAGAAGCGATCGCTTTTAAAATAATTCGTAATTCGTAATTAAGTTTTTCCCCGTTTTCTTGTTCCCATGCTCCGTATGGGAATGCATTCATTGAGTCAGAGATTGAATATCTAACTAAAGGCAGCAAATTCTAATCAGTCAAGGCTCAGAGGTTCATCGACAAAACTCAGAGGTTCACTCACGAAGCTCAGAGGTTCATCGACAAAGCTCAAAGGTTCACTCACGAAGCTCAAAGGTTCATCGACAAAGCTCAAAGGTTCACTTACGAAGCTCAGAGGTTCATCGACAAAACTCAAAGGTTCACTCACGAAGCTCAGAGGTTCATCGACGAAGCTCAAAGGTTCACTCATGAAGCTCAGAGGTTCATCGACAAAGCTTAGACTATCCCCAGTTCCCAATCCCTAATCATCTTCAAGCTTCAACAATTGTTCATCAAGATTTTGTATCCGCCCGCGCACAATTTCTTCCGAGAGAATTCGCTTCCGCATTGCCTCATTGAGCGCTCCTTTTTCTGCCAAGAGTAAACGTCGGCGAATGGCTTCAAGCTTACTGCTCTTGCCACTTCCACCTTCCACCTCATCAGGGCGACGATTATAAAGTTCCCGCAGTGTCTTTTCTGCACCAGCAATTCGCACCTGATAAGCTGACCGCATCTCTTCATAAACAGCTTTTGGTAAAACCCCTGATTTCAACAGACTATCTAATTCATCTTGTGCTGCTTTACCCGTCATCAACTGGGCTTGCAATTCTTCAACCTGTTGTTGAGCTTCTGAAAATTTAGATAATTTTAAGCGTTTTAC
>NZ_DASQZC010000279.1:0-18621 GCF_035638895.1 Nostoc sp.
CAGTGGTTGTCCCAGACCTGAAGCCAGATTCTCACGCGTTACTCACCCGTCCGCCACTGTGCCCTAAAGCACCGTTCGACTTGCATGTGTTAAGCATACCGCCAGCGTTCATCCTGAGCCAGGATCAAACTCTCCGTTTTGTTGTGTTTCGAGTTTGTGGCTCCGAAAAAAATATTTCCCGGAATCCTATCTGTAATTTCGATTATTTTTTTTGGTAAATCCCAAAAATAAAATCTTTTGACGAGGATTGGTTTTTTCTTAAGCTTTCAAAGTATTATGTTTTTCAGGTTCAGCAGTCGTTTGCGTTCTTTCGCTTCCCGACTTAACTAGAATAACTAGTCATCCCCTAGTTTGTCAAGGGGTAAATTTATTTTTTTTCTAAAAATGACCAATCGCTTGACTGGCAGTACTTTCAGGTGGATGGCTTAAGCAAGGCGAGGGAGGCGAAAACAAAGTGGCTAAACTGACCGTGTAAATGAAGATAAAGATTGGCGTTACAGTGAGTCTAGCGCTGTAGAGGGACTTCAAAATTTATAATGAGTTTTTGAGAAAAAGCTAAAAACTAGACTAGGCAATAAATACAGATGATCCGACCGCGTAAGGTCTTTGCTCAACATTGGCTCAAAAGTGAAAAGGCGCTCGACGCAATTATTAAAGCAGCAGAGTGTACAGAAAGCGATCGCTCCGCCAAAGGCGATCGCATCTTGGAAATTGGTCCCGGAACCGGGATTCTGACTCGTCGTTTATTACCCTTAGTGCAATCTCTGGTTGCAGTTGAAATAGACCGCGACTTATGCCAACTGTTGTCAAAGCAGCTTGGTAAGACTGAAAATTTTTTACTGCTACAAGGTGATTTTCTCACTCTAGATTTACCATCTTATTTGGCAGCCTTTCCAAATTTTCAAAAGCCTAATAAGGTAGTAGCCAACATTCCCTACAACATTACAGGGCCAATCATTGAGAAACTACTGGGTACGATCGCTAACCCCAACCCTGAACCATTTGACTCTATAGTGTTGCTGGTACAAAAAGAAGTCGCAGAAAGGTTGTATGCTAAACCAGGATCAAAGACCTTTGGCGCGTTGAGCGTGCGGGTACAGTATTTAGCTGAGTGTGAGTTAATCTGCACAGTTCCAGCGGCCGCATTCCATCCACCGCCAAAAGTCGATTCAGCAGTGGTGCGATTGCGCCCCCGAACAATAGAAATACCAGCCCTTAATCCTCGACAGTTAGAGAATTTCTTAAAGTTGGGGTTTGGTTCCAAGCGCAAAATGTTACGAAATAATTTGCAATCAGTTATAGAACGCGATCGCCTGAGCCACTTACTGGAACAATTAAAAATAAATCCCCAAGCTAGAGCCGAAGACCTCGGTGTTCAGCAATGGGTAATTCTAGCAAACGAATTGGGAGTAGGGAGTAGGGAGTAGGGGACAAGGCAAGTTTTTTCCCATTCTCGATTCCCCATTCCCCATTCTCCATTCCCCATTCCCAGAAAATGCATTCCTACAGCCTAATCGCCCCTGCCAAAATTAACTTATATCTGGAAATCATTGGCGATGCCTCCGGCGGGCTACGCCAACGCCCCGATGGTTATCACGAGTTAGCCATGATACTTCAAAGTATTGGTCTTGCTGATCAAGTTGATGTGCGTTCCATTAGCACTGACAACATCCGTGTTCACTGCAACCACCCACAAGTACCAGCAAATAACAGTAATCTAGCATACCGGGCAGCAGAATTAATGGTGAGGCAATTTCCCGAAGCCTTTGCTAAATATGGGGGTGTGGAAATTACCGTTAATAAACAGATTCCTGTAGCTGCTGGGTTGGCTGGGGGTTCTACGAATGCAGCAGCTGTCTTGGTAGGAATAGATTTACTGTGGAAGTTGGGGCTAACTCAGTCCGAATTAGAGGAGTTGGGAGGTACACTTGGTTCAGATGTGCCGTTTTGTGTAGCGGGTGGAACTGTGATCGCAACAGGTAGAGGTGAGCAACTTTCTCCTCTGCCAAGTTTGGATAATATTTATATAGTGTTGGCAAAATACCGCAGCCTGGAAGTTTCCACCGCTTGGGCATACAAAACCTATCGAGAGCAGTTTGGTTATTCTTATATTAGAGATACCGACAATTTGGCAGCGCGTGCTAATGCAGTTCATTCTGGAGCAATAGTAAAAGCTATCGTGGATAAAGATGCGGAAGAAATTGCCCAAAAACTGCATAATGATTTAGAGCGCGTGGTGTTGCCAGCCTATCCCCAAGTCTTGCAACTGCGAGAAGTTTTTGCAAATCAAGAAGGCGTTTTAGGAACAATGATGTCTGGCTCTGGGCCAACAGTATTTGCTCTTTTTGAGTCTCAACAGCAGGCAGAACTAGTTTTGCTAAAAGTGAGAGAATCAATTCTTGATGAGGACTTAGAATTGTTTGTAACTCGGACAATCACACATGGTATTAAAGTTGCATCGTCTGTTTAAATAATTTTTTTCGTTGATGAAGCATAGGGGATAGACAAGAATTATTCTTAATGGCCCAATCCAAAATTTAAAATACAAAATCGTATGAGTGACCAAAATTTAACGCCACAAACGGATACTAAAATACAGGCGACAGCAAGTCCTTTACGCTGTTTAATTGGGGCGGTGATTTCTGGAGGAATGGGATACGCAATGTATTCGCTGATGATTGCGATCGCTACAAATTTTGCTACTAAACCTCTCCATTCAATTAATCCATTAGTAATTAGGATTTCTTCTGCTGTTAGGACTCTGGTTGTTGGTGTAGTTGCTCTGGGAAGCGGGATATTTGGTATAGTAGCAATTGGTTTGTTGGCTTTAGGGGTGCAATTATTAGTACAGGAGTTGAGCAAGCAGAGAAGTAGTGAAAACTAGTAATTTACTTTTAATCAGCAACTTAAAAACGCAAGTTTTTCTAACGGATCACGATTTTTAAGCAATTGTAGCTTCGCGTTTCTGAAAGGCTGAAGTCGAAAATAGCTTGTAGTTGGGGAACAGATAGAAAAATAGATTCAGAGTTAAACAATGAAGGTAGTGATTAGGCGATTTGATAAGAGTTAGTAGCGTACCAGTACTTTAAGAAAACTTAATTTTTTATCGGACAGCGATCGTTCTGAGAAAATCCTCTATAGTAGAGGATTTAGGTAAGATAATCATCTGCTGAAACTTACAGCTATTTTTTGATAGATAAACCATACAGCACTTCCGGCTATTATGAGGCACAATTTTACCCACATCCCTTTCCTATCCTAACTTTTGAGACTGTGTGCGTACCTCATAGCAGGCGGAAGTGCTGTAATGATCAATATATTTTTGTTTCCTGTACCTCTGCTTATTCTGCTTAAGCTTTTTGGAATTGGCGTAGACGCAAAGCGGCTTGTTGTCAGAGATCACTCTTTAAACAGCAGATGTTGTAATTTTGGTGTATGGTATAGCCCTCGACTTGAATAGATTTCGGGTTGACACTTTATAAACTGGCTCAATATTCACAAATTTATGTGGAATTGATACCAGCTACACTGAAGTTGATAGCAGCAACATCACTTATGAGCAAAATTATAAGCATAACCAAGAGATATTATTTACCATTTATTTTTTTGACAATTATTGTCAGCCTCAGCAGTTGTAGTTCTAACCCTACCGCTCGTAATATTGACAGTGGAACGCCATCCCTTACCACAACACCGACGAATAGGGCATCGTCTAAGACTCCCAGCCAAATTCCTAGCGTAGCTCAATTAAGAGAAAAATCTCCTAATCAGGAACTTCCTAAGGAAAATACGCCTTCCTCATCAACTCCTAAAGCTGCCACTAGCAAAACTACTAACGTTACGATGTATACAAGTGATACCCAATGTCAAGAACTCATTCCACAAAAGATTTCAGTACCAGCTGAAGAACCAGTAACAAATGTAGTAAGCAAAATTTTAAAAAAGCGAGATACAAGCGACTTTAGTTTGTCTGGGTATCGTGTCAACATCAAAAATGGCATTGCTACAGTTGATTTGCGAATATCCCCTGATTCAAAGCGACAAATAGCTTCTCTTTCTAGTTGTGAACAGTTTGCTTTGTTTGGCAGTCTCCGCAAAACCCTAACTAGTAATGCTCAATGGAATATTAAAGAGGTTCGCTTCACCGAGCGAGGTGAAGACATTGTTCTTTAGTTAAAGATGGTAGTCAATACCCTCATCAGCTAGCTAAAAGTTTTTCCCATTTGAACAGCCACAGGATTGATGCATCAGCAGTTCCCAAAACAGTGCATGTTTTAGTCAGTTTGAAACAGTTATAAATAGTGATATTATTGATTTTATCCTTAAGTTTATGGCAGCAATTCGCGGGTGTAATTCAGTGGTAGAATGTCACCTTCCCATGGTGAACGTCGTGGGTTCGA
Organism: Nostoc sp.; assembly: GCF_035638895.1. Classification (GTDB taxonomy): domain Bacteria; phylum Cyanobacteriota; class Cyanobacteriia; order Cyanobacteriales; family Nostocaceae; genus Nostoc. The sequence continues at coordinate 4,401 of NZ_DASQZC010000279.1, forward strand.
GTCCCATCGCCCGCTTTAAAATCAGATATACATCAGAACCTAAGCTAATTATGTGATTGCTTCTGATGGTGTTTCTGAGCAGAAATGGGATGTTTTAACCGTCATTTCCGCCGTGTTTGGTCTAATTATCGCCTTTAGCTGGTGGTGGGTTTATTTTGATAACTTGGGTGGTAAACCTATTGAGATAGCACGGACACATGGAAAAGTTGGTGTTGTTAATCTCTGGCTCTACACCCATTTACCCCTAGTGATTGGGATTACGGCTGCTGGAGTCGGTGGAGAACAAATATTGTTGAGTAAGCCAACTTTAGCACTACCCGATTCCCAGCGATCGCTCATCTGTGGTTCAGTAGCATTATGTTCTCTAGCTGTCAGTATTATTCACAGATTTGGTGTGATTTGTTATTGCAAAATCCGTTCCCAGTATAGGCTTGGGGGTGCAGTTTTGCTGCTAGCGATCGCTATCTTTGGCAAAGGTTTATTACCTGTCGCAGTCATTGGCCTTGTAGCCGTAGTTTCTGCTGGGCAAGTAGTTCAAGATTTGTATCAGAGTCGCCCCACTACGCGCTTGGTTGATCCAGAAATCTAGCTCGTGGCACAGTGGCGCACATTTGTGCGCCACTAAAACATATCCGCGTAATTCAATTACAAGAAGTTTTCTAAAACGCATCTATACTATGGAGTATTTTAATTTATATATCAGTGAATCTTTATATAGTTTTTTAAAAATAATTTAATTTCAGCATTCTAGCCCGATGTTGTAAAGCTTAGAACTCAATGTATTGCCGTCTATCAGAGGTTACAGAGCCAAAGGAGGAATGTCAAGATTAGGAGATGTACCTTTGGGTAGTGAAGTCAAGTAGGTGAAATATTTATTAATATTAGTAATAGGAAGTGTAAATTTAGCATCAGGAGTCAGAAAAAATTCTTAATGGCAGGTATTTCGCATCAATCACTAAGTTTTTCACCTACGAAACAGAAGATAATGAAAGACCAGAAACCATCAGACTCTAAGGAATTCGTCGGAAATCTCAAGAATGGGATTTGGCTGTTTGGATTGTCATCTTGGGTATTTGGCATTACTGATCGCAGCATTGCTTCATTTGCGGATGGCTATTTATCTGCTTTAGATTTGACGCAACTATTCACAGCGGCTACGTTCTTTGTAGCGTGGCTATTTTTGAAACCGACTTCTAGAATTTAAGGTCGGCAATTGGTTGAGTATCCAGCTGCTGTTTACGCTAGTTTTATAAAGATTCAGAAAGTTATCTCTTTGAATGCCATGAGGGGTGCAATACGGAATGCATAGATTTTTTAGCATTGCTCATAATTAGGGTGATTTGTAAAATCTCGGAATTACTCTGATTTCTAGTTCTCACGAAAGAGAATCAGTAGCTATACCGAGTTAGGGCAACTTTTGTGCCAGTATTTGGGCATCTTCTTCCGGGGTTAATAAACATCGTACTTGCTGGTTATACCATTACAGTGATTTTGGTGTATCTACAAAAATTTTTCTAATTTTCTGGAATTGATTATGCTCATCTGGTAGTATCTATCAGACTACCGATTTATACTGAAACTCTATAACTAACCTTCGGGGAATATAACCCCATTTTGGATTAAAAGCCCGGTCTTCATGGTCGGGCTTTTGCCATTGAAAAATGGGGCAACTCTGGAAAATCTCAGAATTACCCCAAATTTTAAAAGTAGGAGTTAAAAATTATTTTTAACTCATCACTTCTGATTAAATTAGGCAAACGCAGCGGTTGTCACATCGTTATTCGACAGAATTTCTTGCAACTCTTCAGCGTCTACTGTTTCTTTATCAACCAGCATTTGGGCGATTTGATCTAAAATGTGGCGGTTGCCCACTAACACTTCTTTAGCGCGTGTATAGGCAACATCTACAAGTTTGCGGACTTCTTCATCAATGGCAGCGGCGGTTTCTTCAGAAAAATCGCGCTCTGACATAATATCTCGTCCGAGGAACATATTACCTTGTTGACGACCAAGAGCAACTGGGCCTAAGCGATCGCTCATGCCAAATCGGGTAATCATCTGACGGGCAACCCGTGCTACTTGTTGTAAGTCGTTAGAAGCACCAGTGGTAACTTCTTCTTCACCAAAGATTAATTCTTCAGCAATCCGACCACCCAAAGCCACAGCCATCTGATTTTCCAGATAAGCACGGCTGTATAAACCGGTGTCCATCCGGTCTTCGCTGGGGGTAAACCAAGTTAAACCACCTGCACGACCGCGAGGAATGATGCTAATCTTCTGCACAGGATCGTAGTCTGGCATCAAAGCACCAACTAAGGCGTGACCAGCTTCATGATAAGCTACCAAGGTTTTGCGCTTTTCGCTCATTACCCGGTCTTTCTTCTCTGGGCCAGCTAATACGCGATCAATCGCGTCGTTGATTTCATCCATCGAAATTTCCGTCAAATTCCGGCGTGCTGCTAGAATTGCGGCTTCATTGAGCAGGTTGGATAAATCTGCACCAGTGAATCCAGGAGTACGACGGGCAATTTTATCCAAGTCCACATCTTTCGCCAAGGTCTTGCCACGGGCGTGAACCTTGAGAATTTCGCTGCGTCCGGCATAGTCGGGACGGTCTACCACAACTTGACGGTCAAAGCGACCAGGACGCAATAGGGCTGCATCTAGGACATCAGGACGGTTGGTAGCGGCAATAATGATAATGCCAGTGTTACCTTCAAAGCCATCCATTTCTGTGAGCAACTGGTTGAGGGTTTGTTCCCGCTCATCGTTACCACCACCTAAACCTGCACCCCGTTGACGACCTACGGCGTCAATTTCATCGATGAAGACGATACAAGGAGCATTGGTCTTAGCTTGTTCAAATAAATCGCGGACGCGGGATGCACCCACACCAACGAACATTTCCACAAATTCTGAACCGGAGATGGAGAAGAAGGGTACACCTGCTTCACCAGCTACGGCACGAGCTAGGAGGGTTTTACCTGTACCAGGAGGGCCAACTAACAGTACACCTTTAGGAATTTTTGCACCAACGGCGGTAAAGCGATCGGCGTTTTTCAGAAAGTCTACAACTTCGTTTAATTCCAACTTGGCTTGGTCAATACCAGCTACATCGCCAAATGTTACCTGAGTTTGTGGTTCCATTTGGACTCTAGCTTTGGATTTGCCAAAGTTCATCGCTTGGCTACCTGGGCCACTTTGAGCGCGACGTAGCAAGAAGAATAAGCCAACCAAAAGCAATACAGGAAAAAATAAGCTGCTTAGTGCCTTAAACCAAAATCCTTCGTCGGTTTGGGGCAAAACAGAAATATCAACGCCTTTAGAAGTCAAAGTATTGATCAAGTCTGGATCGTTGACTAAGGTAACAATCCGTTTAGCTGGGTCATATTTGGGTGTAACCAGTGCTGTAGAGCGGTCTGCACTCAAACTAACTTTTTCTACTCTGCCTTGCTGAACTTCTTGAATAAAGCGACTGTATCGCCATGTCTCTCTACTTTGGGGTTGTTTGTCAAAAAATGCTGTTCCCAGCGCAATTACGACAATAAACAGCAGCGCGTACAGCCCTGCATTTCTCCATCTTTTATTCACTAAGGTCTATCCTCCGGTATTTTTCGCGCAATCGCCTAGCTTCTCTGCTCGGAAAGGTGATTATTAAGAATTATGTTAACTTATCTTAAGATATAACAAATTTGGCGTGGTTGTCATGCTAAAAAAAGCTCCCTTATTAGCTGAAAACTTTGATGGTAGGGATTATATTGTAGCGACCCTGAAGGCTGATGAACGGTATGAATGGGAATAATTTCTACCACACTATTAGTGTAGGCGATCGCTTCAAACCCCTGCACTAACTCCACGCTCCAAGGTTCTTCCTGCACTGGCATCTGGTGGTTTTTCAACCAGTTTACAAGTTGCGATCGCACAATTCCCGGCAAAATTCCGGCCTTTATTGGTGGCGTGTACCAACTGCGATCGCGCCATCCCCAAAGGTTGCCTGTGCTAGTTTCTAGCCAATTTGCTTGAGCATCAACTAATATTGCTTCTTGAGCATCTAAACTAGTTTTTGCCAACCAAGCACTCAAATAGTTTCCAGTTTTATGAGAGGGGAGAGAGCGATAAAATTCCAAACTGGCAACAGCGCAGTATATACCATTATTTTGTTTTTCTGTCAAATTTTGTGGTAATAATCTGCCAGTTATCCACTCCCGTCCATCGGGAAAGAGGGTAATTCTGAGAACGGGGAAGTGTCTGAGGATAATTTGGGCGCCTTGACGTAGACGGTTCCAATCTGGTTGTTGCCAACCAAAAGATTGTAATGAGAAAAGTAAGCGATCGCAGTGTGCTTGCCAATTAGTTAAATTACTATTTAGTGAGTTCTGATAAACCCGCAATGTTGTAAAAACAGTTGCCCCATAAAGTAAACCCGGATCATTAATGTTTAATTCTAGGGTTTGGGAGTGAATTAATTTACCGTCATACCAAAAAATATTATTTGTCACAACCAAATTGCTTGTTGCTACAACTCTATTGAAAAGTGATGACTTGTAATGCTCATACGCTGCATGAGATAAAACCTGTGGGCTGCAAATCGGTGAACACCAGAATCAAGACTCAGGTGTTTACACTCATGATTTCTTGCATATTCAATTGTCCACTGAAATAACTGTTGACCATAGCTATGTGACCGATTAAACTCATCAACAACTAAATCATCAATGTATAAAAACTTTCCCGATGCTAAACAACTAGAAATGCGAAATCCAGCCACTGCCAGAGTTTGCTCCTCTATTTTCAAGAATGCAAGTTGATATCTTTCTTTCATTTGATATCGAACTTGTTCTACAAACTTAGCCTCCTCAAGGTGAGGGCGCAACTGGGACATAACAGGAAAACACCCTAATATTTGAAAGTCAGATTCTGCCAATTGTATTGACATGAGTGTTAACCTACTCAATCATGTATGGTAAATTTGAACCCGATTGGGCGAATATAATTTGCTACTACACTTGCAGCAACCTGTTATAACTAATAATTTAATCTTTTGGGGGGAATAGAATTTTGTGAGTTCCTTCAGTAGTTGTAATAACTTTTCCTCCCAAAGCTTCAATTTCCCTAATTGCACGTTTTTGAGTTCTTTCATCAACTTGATTACTTAAAACCATTGACCATGTAGAAATTTGAGCATATTTGCTGTTGGGATTTCGACCCAGAAATTCAGCAGTTTTTTGAGAACTATGAGCAATCATCTGACTCTCTGAATCTGAAAAGTTACTAGCCCAGTTTGCTGCCGTTGCAAAAGACTGTTGGGCAGCTTGAGCGTTTCCTAAAAATAATAACTCATCAACTCCTTTATAACGCCATATATAATAAGACTTTTCGGGAACTGAAGGAGATAGTAGTTTTAAGCCTTTCTCTGATAATGCGATCGCACGTTCTGGCATAGCAGCATACAATGAAGTACTAATAGAAAGACCGCGATACGCTGCTAAAAATCGTGGGTCACGTTCTAGGATGATTTCAAAATACTCTGGACTTAAACTGTAACCTGTTTTATCTCGAACTTCATCATCTCCGAAATATTGGAGAAAATTGAGATATACCAAATCTGCAATGAAATTATTATAACCAAAAGTAGGCATTCTTTTGAGAAAATTGAGACGGATATTTTCAGATTGTATTTCTTTTTCTAAAGTTTCTAAAGACGCAGATTGCTTGCTATTTATTATTTTTTGCAATTGAGGAAATTGAATCAAGCCAACTCCTAAAATACACACAGAAATTATAAAAGGTGTAGCAATGGCTTTCAGTGACAACAACATATTTATCTTGTCTTCCCAGGTATAAGCAACTTATTGTATACAATATACTTCTTGTAAAATTACTCAGCCATATAATCACAGGAGAGCATACATCAAGGCGCTACCCTACCCTTCAGTAAAGACCAAGTAAGAGTAAATAAGCCTATCTTTCCTCAAGAAAAACCGAAAACAGGTAGATCGGCAAACTATATATAAATTTTTAGTGCTAAATTATACTTTATTTTTAAGTACCGTAGCGCAGAATTTACAAAAAAGCGTGGAAAAGTTGTATGGATTTTTCATGGGATTGCGAAATATTCCAAGAAGCCCGAATTATTGCCGTTTATGTCGCTGATCGAACCAAAACTTGGCGAGTACATTTTAAGTTTTATAAAGCCACGAGTTGGGAAGCTCATCATACGTGGGTTACTGCAATGATGAGTATTTAACAATTCAGAATTTAAAAAGGTCTGAGAGCAAGTGAATTTAAACGCGAGAATGAATCTGCCAACATTGCCCAGCGATCGCCCAATCTTCTTGAGTATGAATAACTAATACCCGTACTGCTGAATCGGGTGTGGCAATATCCTCATCAACAGCCTGCTGCTGATTTTTTTCAAGGTCTATTTTTAATCCCAAAAAACCAAAAGCTTCACAGGCGGCTTGGCGAATTTCCGCAGAGTGTTCGCCTACGCCTGCTGTGAATACTAAAGCATCTAATCCGCCTAAACTAGTAAGCATTGCACCTATACCAGAACGTAGGCGATGTACATAGATATCCCATGCCAGTTGAGCGCGGGAATTACCTTGAGCAATCGCTTCTCTCACTTCACGCATATCGCTAGATACACCCGAAATTCCTTTTAACCCAGAAGCTTTATTTAATACATGATCCAACTTTTCGACGGAATAATTGCAGTAACGCAACAGATAAATCAAAATCCCCGGATCAATTGAACCAGAACGACTACCCATCATCAATCCTTCTACGGGCGTGAATCCCATTGTGGTATCAATGCTGCGACCGTTTTTAATTGCCGCCAAAGAGCAGCCATTGCCTAGATGACAGGTAATTAACCGCTCAGGGGGAACATCTTGACCAAGAATTTGGGCAGCACGTTGAGAACAGTATTGGTGACTGATACCATGAAACCCATAGCGACGGATTCCTTGTTCTACCCACTCATAAGGGCCGGGATAGATTGCTGCTGCATCGGGTAGGGTGGCATGAAATCCGGTATCAAATACAGCTATTTGGGTGACATCTTTTAAGATTTTTTCAATTGCTTCTATGCCTGACAAAGCGGCTGGATTATGTGCTGGAGCTAGGTTAGATGAACGAGCGATCGCCTTTTTAACATCCTCAGTAATTATCACACTATCTCGATAATCCTCTCCACCATGTACTATGCGATGCCCCACCACATCAATTTCTGACAACTGATCAATTACTTTGGTATCACCATCACTAAGTGTATTGAGCATATAACTGAGGTGTACCTGTGGGGAATCACCAGAGATTAATTTTTGCAGTGTTGCACCCGTACCAGTTTTCACTTCAATTTCTGCTACACCCCGATCTTGAGTCCAGTTGATTTTCCCTTCCCAAAGAGGTTGGGCTGCTTGGGTGGAGAAAGCCTCATCTGCAATCTCATACAGACAACTCTTTTGGCTGCTTGATCCGGCATTCAGCACCAATATTTTCATACGACAACATAAAAACATGACCTTTTTTGATCATGTCAGCAAGTGTAACTTTATGCTTCTACCCTACAGGCATAATATGTAGCAAAGTTGCGCTTCCATCGCTAAAATTTTATTGAATCATTTTTTAAAGCGATCGCTCACAGATTTTCTATGAGGCAGCAACCTCCTGATTAGTGGCAGATTTTCAGCCAGAAGACTTTGATATTCTTTTTCAGAGATGTCTACTAATACTCATTAGATTCAAGGTTTTGTTTCATCTCAATACCGACGGCACGAGCAGCCGTATCTGAACTTTGTAGCAGTGTATTTGACACATTGTGCTGCTCAACTTGGCTTCGGTTTTGACTAAGCTTATACTTACCTTCCAAGCGTGTAACAGTTATTTCAAATCCCACAATGCCATTCATCATACCTTCACGAAATCCCTCAGATAAACTGTGCCAATGCGATTTATAGTCAGCTTCGTAGGTATCTATCATCTCGTTTATCATTTGGTTCATTGATTCTGGAGATTCATTGAGCATGATGACTTTGGGAATACCATACGCGTGAACGGCAATATAGTTCCACGTAGGTACACTCTCATACTTTTCATACAAGGTAGGAGAAATGTAAGCGTGCGCTCCGGTGAAGATAGCAAGCAACTCAGTGCCAAGAGCTTGTGATTGAGGATTTTGCTTTGCCAGATGACCAATTAATTTAACAGCATCCCCTTGCATTGCAATGACGAGAGGAACATGTGAAGCATAAGGTACACCGTCTATAATCGATACCAACGTAGCGAAACTATTGGCTCTCATAAAGGCGATCAATTTATCAACATTATCTTCTTGAAAAGCGGTTGGTCTATACATGGTGATTTAACGTTACTCTCAACTCATAAAAGTCCTCTAGCTCTCATTCGGATAGCAAGCGGAGAATGCTCAACTTTCACCGCCTCTTTTCTCAATTCGGCAAACCATCTACCCGCATTAAATCCAATTCTCGTTCAAATATTTCATCAATTGGCAACATTTGACCATCGACAGTCATAAATTTATGGTCTTTTGTTGCCCGAATCAATGAACCATCTTCCAAAGAATATTCAAACACCTCTTGTTGTCCGCGATTGTGCCACTGTGCTATCGGTTGCGTGTAAATATTTCCATTATTATCAACGCTGTACACAGTACATTCAATGCGTTTTTCTACAATTTCCCCAATCGGCAACAATCCATATTCTACTGTCAATATTTCCGTATCATAGCTTAAACAATATTCAGCAAACTTCAACATTTGCTCAAATAATTCATCCGCAACTTTTTTTTGAACACCATTTTTAGCTGCGCCATCCACGAATTTTTCTCGCTGCTTTTGCATCTCAGAAACTTTCTTTTTACCCATTGCCCGACGCAGCAAGTCAGCTTGTCCTAAAGAATATCCTGCCATATCCTGAGCAATTTTCATGATTTGCTCTTGATAGACCATAATTCCATAGGTTTCGTCTAATATTGGTTCTAAAATGGTGTGTTGATAATCAATCTTTTCTCGACCATGTTTGCGGTTAATAAACTTAGGAATCAGTCCTGCATCTAATGGGCCCGGTCGATAAAGTGCCAAAATTGAAGAAATATCTTCTATATTAGAAGGTTTCAAATCTCGCACAATCTGACGCATTCCAGAAGATTCTAATTGAAATATCCCTTCTAACTCACCTGCTTCTAGTAATTCATAAGTTTTTTGTACATCTTTAGGTAGACTACTATGTTCACCTTTGGCTAATATCTTCTGGGCTTTTCTTTCCTGGCGAGGAATTTCATCAGGATCGACCCGATATCCTCTCGTTTCTTGAATCAAATCAACGGTCTTTTGAATTAGCGTTAGGTTCCGTAAACCCAGAAAATCCATTTTCAACAAACCCATTGATTCCAAATCTTCCATGAAATATTGGGTAATTACGGAACCGTCATTATTCTTCTGTAGCGGCACAATCTCATCAAGTGGTTCGTCTGAAATCACCACACCTGCGGCATGAACACCAAAAGTTTTGTTAGTTCCTTCAATTCGCATCGCCATATCAAGCCAATGGCGAACATGGGGTTCTTTATCATATTTCTGTTTAAACTCTGGTTCTGGGGTTTGATCGGAAACCATCACCTTGAGTTTCGTTGGTTTCCCCCGCACCACAGGAATTAATTTCGCCATTTTGTCAGCTTCCCCATACGGGATATTTAATACTCTGGCGACATCTTTCAAAACGGCTTTAGAAGTTAGGCGGTTAAAAGTAATAATTTGGGCAACTCTATCTGCACCATATTTCTCAGTTACGTATTCAATAACTTTATCTCTTTGTTCAATACAAAAATCTGTATCAATATCAGGCATGGATTTGCGCTCTGGGTTCAAAAAGCGCTCAAATAGTAGCCCATGATGCACAGGGTCAATGTTAGTAATTCGCATTGCATAAGCAACTAATGAACCAGCAGCAGAACCTCGACCTGGCCCTACAGGAATGTTATTATCTCTAGCAAATTTGATGTAGTCCCATACAACTAAAAAGTATTTGGAAAAACCCATCTGCTGAATCATTTTTAGTTCGTATTCCAATCTTTCTTTATAGACGGAATCGACTTCATTGCGAGATTTGCGATTTAAGCGTTCTAAAAGTCCACTCCATGCAACATCTTCAGCGTAAGTGTCAGCAGTATGACCAGAGGGAATTGGGGGCGTAGGAATCTGAGGCTCACCCATGATATGGTAAGGCTCGACTTTATCGGCTACTTCTTCAGTAGTAGCGATCGCTTCGGCAATTACATCATCCGGCAAATGGTCACGAAATAGCTGCTGCATCTCTTCGCCAGATTTGAGATACTCTGTGCCGCTATAACGCATCCGCTTATCTTCAATAATTAACTTGCCAGTTTGAATACATAGCAAAGCGTCGTGGGCTTCAACGTCAAAACAAGAGATAAAATGCGAATCATTGGTAGCAACAATTTTAATCCCTAGTTCCCGCGCAATTTTGACAATTTCAACATTCACAATCCGGTCTTCTTGGGAACCGTGGTCTTGAATTTCTAGATAATAATCATCACCAAATACATCTTTATACCACTGAGCAACTTTTCGGGCTGCATCTGGTCTATTACTGAGAATCGCTTGGGGAATTTCTCCACCCAAACAAGCACTGGTGACAATCAAGCCTTCATGATATTGTTTTAGTAAATCTTTATTAATACAAGGACGAGAAAAAATTCCTTTACCTTGAACACCTTTGAGGTGAGAAATAGTAGTTAACTTGACTAAATTTTTGTAACCTTTAGTATTTTTAGCTAAAACTACTTGGTGATATTTGGGACGGCGTTCTTGTTTTTCAATATCGCCGTTAATTATATACATTTCATTGCCGATAATCGGCTTAATATTTTGACTACGGCAGATTTTGATCAGTTCAACAGCTCCATACATGACACCATGATCGGTAAGAGCGATCGCTTTCATCCCCAGTGCGATCGCTTGATCCACCAACTCTGGTAGCTGACTTGCTCCATCAAGTAGACTGTAGTCACTGTGAATATGTAAAGGGACAAAGGACATAAGCATCTCCAACCACAAGCCAAGATATCTCTAGGGGCCTACCTTGTGGTGTACCCTTTCGAGCTAGATTTTGCAAACCAACGGAATCTTAGATTAACAGTTTTTACCTAAAATTAAAGCTGTTCTTTTTGCGAAATTTTCACTGTCATAAGTGTTGTTTTAATAGTTACAGCAGTTCATCAGCATCTAACTAATGAGTCAAACAGAGAGTACTACTTCGGCTAAAACCAAAGCTAGCCCTTGGTGGCAGCGTATCCCTCTCACATTGCAAATTCTCATCGCCCTAGTAGCCGCAGTCAGCGTTGGAATTGCCCTTGGTGCGGGGAATCCCAATCCAAGTAATGCCACCTTAATCAACAATTTAGCAATTCCGGCACAGTTGGTGCTAAAGGCTCTCCGCGCCCTAGCTACGCCCTTGATTTTGGTAGCGGTGCTGCACACCTTAATGACTACGAATATTCCTGGTACAGCCGGACGGCGGTTAGCAGTACTACTTTTAACTAACACTACCGTAGCTATTTTAGTCGGGCTTCTCGTAGCAAATGTGCTGCGTCCTGGCACTTGGGGCAATGTAGCCACCTCAACAACTACAGAAGTAACTACTGAAAGTCTTGATCCTTGGGGAATACTCAAAGATGCTGTACCGGAAGCTGTTTTGAAGCCATTAGTTGATAATAATGTAATTCAACTAATTGTGATTGCCCTGAGTTTTGGCATCGTTCTGCGGGGATTAAAATCTGAACAAATTGCCCAAGGGAAAAAAGGATATCAGCCGATAGAGGATGTCATCGGGATTTTGTTTGAAGCGGTAGCCCGTGTCCTCAACTGGGTAATTGCCTTAGTGCCTTTCGCAGTCTTTGGGATTGTTGCTAAAACAGTTGCTATGCAAGGATTTGCACCGTTTAAATCATTGGGTGCATTTATCGTGGCGGTGCTGTTAGCACTGTTATTGCAGGCGTGCTACTACCTCACCAGAGTAAAATTTGGTTCTTGGGTACATCCACTAAAATTCCTAGCTGGCGGTTCTGATGCCTTTTTGACAGCTTTCTCGACTTCTTCCTCTGCGGCGGCAATGCCCGTAACCTTTGAGGTTTTGCAAACAAAAGTCGGTTTAAGGGAATCTTCTGCTGCCTTGGGGGCATTAGTAGGGGCAAATTTCAATAATGATGGTACTGCCCTCTATGAAGCAATGTCTGCGTTGTATATTTCCCAACTAATTGGGCAACATCTGAGTCTGGGACAGCAGTTAATTGTCATCCTTACCTCAATTTTTGCATCTGTAGGTGCGGCGAATATTCCCAATGCTGGGCTGGTAACGATGACACTGGTGTTTACTTCTGTAGGCTTACCTACCCAATACATTGCTTTGCTAGTTACTATCGACTGGTTTCTGGATCGCTGCCGCACCGCGATTAATGTTATGGGAGATATGACTGTCAGTGCTTTACTTGATGGCAAAAAGCCTCATTCTGTAGACGAGGCTTAGTTTTACCGCTTTTGAGGTATCTAATGCTGTTGAGGCCCTTTGGCATCACATTCTTTAGCCCAGCAGCGTTCTAGAAGTCGAAGACGCCAGATCAATGCAAAGCGTTGGGGATTCAATACTAATTTAGTATCCTGACTAAATAAAGGCTGATTTAGATACTGCCAAAGGGGAAATTGAATTTTGGTGTGTTTTGGATTTGGAGTCATAAGAAGAACAAATATTATAAAAGTTTATTGGTGATTGGCATTTTGTTTAACAATTGCCTGATGCTGTTTTTCTAGTTAAAGGCTACACTGCGTTTTTGCAATTGTCCTGGTGGCAATTGCGGAATTTCAGTAAGTAAGTTTATGTTGTTTCCGCTTTAATACTGAAATTGCACACACTATTTTTCTGATTTCCCATCCCGTGACAAGTCATACCATTTCACAACATTCGTGGTACAGCGTTGATTAAGAGCGTACAAATCTACGCCCCTACAGTCAATTGATCTGTTACAAAGATTTTTAGAAGCGATCGCATCGGCATCCAGAATCTTAACTCGGTAGCTTGTTACAAAATCGGGTAGTGTGGCATTGAGGTGTCGAATTATAGCTTATAAAAGACTTGTAATTTCTGTTACTAACTGTGAATTTATAGTTAATTTGATCATAAGGTTGGTTCTATAGTAATTATTGGTTTTAAAGGAGAGCAAAGTCTTGCTTACCTTAATATTAGAGGATAATGAAATTAGCAGCAGTGAGCGTTGTAGTACTAATACCAGTCAGCGTTGCCAAAATTTCATCAGTAGCAGTCACTATAATGTTGCTACCAACGAAACTTAGTTGATTGAAGGTCAAACCACCAGACAAGCCAATCAAATCGTTGCTCTTGCAGAAGTCGTTAATAATATCAGTACCTTTAGACAGGATAAAGGTGTTAAGATTCTTTTTCGGAGATGTCTATTGGATTAGGTGCCATTGGTGTTGATCCTTCTAAATTATAAATTTTGATCTGCTCCCACCGTTACCACGCGGCGAATTTCGTCGCTGCGAAACCCGATCGCCATTGGACGACGTACCCCCAAAAGTGCTACCACATCGTACAATTCCAGCACTACCCCCTTCATTCGTAAGGAATGGACAATATCGCCGCTTCTGAGATCAATCACTAGTAACCCACAGCGAGGCTCAACGTTTTTCTGTTGCAATTTATCGTCTAGGGGCAAGCCGCTAAAGGTCTTGTTATGCCTGGGTTGAGAAATTCCCACTACTGCAAAGTCGCCATGAAATGCACAACCGCGCAGATATCCCGGACAGAAAGCCACTGGCTCAAATACTCCCCGCTTTAAATCGACAAAGCCAAACTCTCCCGCGCCTGAGTTGAGCAGCCAGAGTTTTTCCTGATGCCAGCGTGCGGAATGGGGCATAGATAACCCCTGCAACACGATTTCATTGCTTTCTACGTCAATGACACAGCCACCATTTGCCCGATGCTCCCGCCAGCCTTCTGCTACATCTGACTGGCTGACGGCAGTAACATATTTAGGTTTTCCTTGCTGCATTGCCAACCCATTCAGGTGACATCGATCTTCCGCCGCTAGCTTGCTGATAAAGGTTGGTTGCCAGAGAGGAACGAAACTGTGGGTTTCGCTGACTGTTGCTAAACAACTAAATAA
>NZ_DASQZC010000280.1:0-4690 GCF_035638895.1 Nostoc sp.
TTGACGTTTGAAGTTCCTTGCAAGGAACTTTATGTTTTGTCCGAATTATGCTTGCAAGACAAAATCTGATGCCGTCAGAGTTGGCGCACCACTTAGAGTCGCAAATAAACCACCAGATGAATTACCATTAGGGTTGTAGAATAACTGCCCATTCACGGAATCATAGACAATTATCGCCGTGCTAGTCCCCGCTTTATTAGTGACTTCAAAATCACTCAAGTTATTAAAACCCGTTCCCGCAGCAGAGGTAATGTTACTAAAAGTAGTTTTATCCAGTACAATCTTGTCACCTTGGGAACTGTTGAAGTCAGTAATGGCATCTACACCAATAGCACTTCGGGCAAAAGCAGCATCGGTGTTGTAAAGGAATCTGTCAGCACCTACACCACCAACGAAAATATCATTGTCTTTGCCACCCACAAGAGTATCATTGCCCTCTCCACTAATGAGAATATCATCGCCTGACCCGCCCCGCAACAGGTCATTGCCACTTAAGGCATTAATTATGTCATTACCTCCTTGACCATTAATCACATCATCTGAGTTGTCAAAACCTGCGATGTTATTGTTTAAGTCATTGAGGAAAGTGACAGTGTTTTTGTTAAAAATGCTAGTTTGAGTAGAGTTAGCATTAATTACATCAAAGCTGTCGGTGATGCTGGTTTGTCCATCAAACAAGATATTGCCCAGTGCAATTCTTGAATCAATTTCTGGCAGGTTATCCAGGTTTTCTAAGAGGAAGTTTTGCAGAGTTACTTTGCTAGATGCCACATTTTCAAAGGTAACTTCTAAGTTATTACCATTTTGAGTTAGTTGCAGATTTTCGGCAGTCAATCCCGAACCAGTAAATTGCAGTGTATTAAGATTAGCAATCACTGCCTGAGATGGGTTTGAGCCTTCACCAACGCCACCAAAATCGGTGATGGTGTCATTGCGCTCGCCCAGATCGAGCAGCTCGTTGCGTGCCGTCTCGGCGAGGATCGAGTGACCGAGCGCGGTCGGGTGGAAGAACGGGTCGAGGAATAGCGTCGCATGCTGCACCGCCGGGTCCTGCCCGATGATCGCCGGGTTGTAGGCCGGCTGCTCGCCGGTCACCGGCGTCCGGCTGATCAAAACCGGCTCGTCCACGTTGACGAAGCCGTACGCCCCTGGTTCCGCCGCGATTGCATCGAACAGCGCGTTGATGTCCAAGATGTTGATGTTCACGCCCGATTCCACCTCGTAGGCATCCAGCGCGGCCGTCAAACCCTGGTTGTAGCCCTCGATCACCGGGTCGAAGAAGCCAGGCTCAACGCCGAGGAGCTTCAGGAACTCCGGGTCACTGAAGATCGGTGCCAGCTCGACCGGCGGGACGAGCCCGACCAGGAAGTTCTTGGCACCCAACGCTTGCAAGCTTGCGATGCCGTCGACGGTCGCTTTGATCGATTGCTGCGCGGCCTCCTCCGGCGCAATGCCCTCCCCCGGCGGCAGGGTCAGGTCGTTGCCGCCGAAGTTAACGACCACCAGGTCGTCCTCGCCGAAGGTGTCGTAGGTCTCCTCGAAGGCGTCGATCTGTCCCGCGAAGGTGTTCAACTCGGTCGCCGCGCCGAACGGGTCAATCGGGTTGACCAACTCGCGCGCCGTGGCGTCGAGGTAGCTGAAGTTGGTGTCCTGCTCGGCGTTTTCCTCGACTCCCAGGATGCGCCCGAGGTACGTGGTCCAGTTCAAGCCGTCGGTGAAGTTGCCGAGCGGCGAGTACGGCGCGACGTCGTAGGGCGGGTTCGCGCCCGCGCTCTCCGCCACAGCGTTCTTGCCGAACTCGCCGCCGTTCTCGGTCAGGCGATCGCCGAATACGAACAGGTTGTCGACCGTGTAGCCGCTGTTCTCGCCGTCCGGCAGCACCGGCTCGTCGCCCCGCGCCGGCGAATACACGCCGAAAAACGGGTCGAAGTAGTCGGCAAACGGGTTGCTCTTCGTGATCACGTCCGCGAGTGGATCAACCGCGCCGGGGATCAGCACGTTTGGTTCGACGCCCGGCGGCAAGGTTGGGTTGAGCGGGTCGAAGTCGTTCGCGGTCAGCCCATCCGGCGGCTGCGCCTCGCCGTCAACGCCGGAGAAATCGCCCGGCACGCCGGCTTCGCCCAAAACGCCGCCGATCGCGGCGTCTTCGCCGCGCAGAGGCGGTTCGCCGTTGCCGCCCTCAGTCGGGGCGATCACGCCGTTCGCTAGCGCTTGCTGCCGGCCCGGCGTGTCGGGCAGGTCGTTCTCGCCCTTGAAGGTACGCTCGATGATCTCGACGCGGTAGTCAGCGCTTGGATCGCCGCCCGCCTTTACGATCGAGCCGTATTGCGGTGGGGTGAGCACCGGCGGGTTCTTTTGCAGCACGGTGACGCTTTCGACCTCTTCACCGTCCGGGCTGAGGCCGTACATCACGTTGCGCGCCGCGTCGACAGCGTAAAGTTTACCGTCCGAGCCGATCTTGATGTCGTTCAGGTTGCTCTGCGTGTTGAACAGCGTGGTCGCGCCGTCCGGGCCGTTATCGAGGGCGTATTGCACCGAGTCGAACGCCGGGGTCCAGGTCGCCTGCGAGGGATCCTCACCGAACAGACCTTCAAGGCGCAGCACGCCGCGCAAGCCCTCGCCGAACTCGCCTAACGCCTCGGCGGTTTGAACCGAGAGGCCGCCGCCGGAGGCGATCCACGCCGTGCCGTCGTCGCCGATTGCAAGGCCGTTCGGACCGATGGAAAGGATCCGGTCCTCGCCGGTGTTCGGGTTATATTCGATGGTCGAGGGCAAACCCTCGTAAATCCGCTCCTGGTAACCGTTCTCAAGGTCGATCCGGCTGATCGCGCCGGTGTAGCCAGCGCGCTGGCTGACCAAACCCGGAATGAATTGGATGCTCAGCGCGTCCTCAGCGTTCGGGTCATCCGCTGGCGTGCCCTTGCCCGTTTCGAGAACGTAGAGGTTGCCATCGGGGCCGATGTCCATGCCGCGCGGGTTGTTAAGGTTCTCCGCTACGACCTCGTATGACCACTCGCCGGTCTCGGCGTCTTGCTCGTAGGCAAGCACTTGGCCCTCGTCGATGTCGCCGTTGCCGATTGCGGCGTACACCTTGCCCTCGTGCGCCAACACGTGGTTGCCGAAGCGCAGTTCCTCGCCCGATATCTGCTTACGCGTGCCGTCCGGGTCCACCCGGATTAAGCGGCTCGGCGGCAGGTCTTCGACCAGGAGCGTCGGATCGTAAACGGTGGTGGCGTTGACGTATTCGAGGGCGTAAAGCGCCCCGTCCTCGTCGAACGTCAGACCGTTGAGTTGCTGAAAGCCGCTAGCGTAAATCTGGCCGGTGCCGCCCGGGGTGCGCCCGTCGTAGCTGGCGACGCCCTCCGGATCGCTAACGCGCAGCACCTGAGCGTAGCCTTCGGGGTAGGGCAACGCGCTTAGCTCAGAGGCGTAGAGTGCGCCGTCAGGGCCAACCGTGACGGCGGTCGGCACGGACTCATTTTGGCGGTTAAAAAAGCCGGTGTTGCCGCTGGAGTATTGCGCCGGAAGGGCGAGGACCACGTCCTCGTCGCCGGGCGCCGCGTTGATTGGGGGAGTCTGTTCGTCCATGGTGTCAACCTTTATTAAGCATTATGTAATTAACAAAACGTACTAACATTGCACTTTAAATGACTAATTATTTGACGAGAACGACAGATTGTTTGTTGTCAATTCAAACCCTTCTGCATTACTTGTTCAAGCAATTTTTACAACTTTATGTCAGAAACCGTAAAAATTAGATGCTCTTCCAGTGAAGCTTGTAGGCATGAAAAGCTTCACTTTTAACTTGTTGTTGCGGTCAAATAATTCTTCACTCCATTAGTAAAGATTACCATGTTTAAAAACAAACAACTTTGCTTATCTTTCGATCTAATTGACTTTTTTTTTGATCTAAACTTCATCCATCTTGAAAACTGGAGAAATAATACTTATTAGTGCAGATGGAAAGAGCGTGGTTCTACGCACAGAAGATTTGCGTCCTCAAACCCAGAAAAGAGCGCTCTTAAATCACAAGAAACTCGATAAAAGGTTAACTAAGGGAGAAAAACGTAACTCGAAACGGATGGCAACAGTAGCATCTGTTTATACAATCGCCCCATTTATCCGCACACCAGAACAAATTATTGACCCAGAAAAATTTTGTGTTGATAAACGTCCGAAGCCCGAAAATAAAAGAGTTTGGGCCAGCTTAGTTAAAGAGCCAGAATTGTTTATTAGTGATGCATTTGACGAAGCATTATATCGAGACCCAAACAAACAAAAACATTGGGTTGCCTTAGTTGATGGTAATAAAATACAACTGAACCTACTAAAAAATTTTTCACGTCAACATCATATAAACCTGACTATTGTTCTTGATATTATCCATATAATTCAATACGCTTGGGTTAAGCAAATTTATCTGTTAAGGCAGCAGGGGGAGCAGGGGAGGCAGAGGAAGCAGGGGGAGAAAAAAAGCTTAACTGAACTGTATTGCAGTTTAGGACTTATGCAAAGGCTTTATATCGCATCTACATATACAGAGCTTACGCAAGTGTCACAAAGAAGACGTAAATTGAAGCTTGTAGTAGGCACTAAATCCGCAAATTAAAAAACCCCATCCCGCAAGCGAGATGAGGTTGCAAAGCTGCACTAAATAAGCTGTATGAAATTGAAAAATTAAGAACTAAGC
>NZ_DASQZC010000281.1:0-2216 GCF_035638895.1 Nostoc sp.
AAACCAACGCCAGACAAAAGCAACCATTCTCCTGAATCAAGGCTGACGATTCCGCCGCAAGTCTTCCAGATTTTCACAAATGGTTATTGTATTGGGATGATTTGCCCCCAACTGTTTTTCAGCGATGGCCAAAGCTTCGATGTACAAAGGTTCAGCTTCGCTGTACCTTCCCTGTGAACGGTAGAGTTCTGCCAAATTGTTCAGGCTAGTTGCCACATCTGGGTGTTCATCCCTCAGTAGGCGTTTTCTCATGGACAAAGCTTCGATGTACAAAGGTTCGGCATCGCTGTATCTTCTCTGTGATTTGTAGAGTAATGCCAAATTGTTCAGGCTAGTTGCCACAGAGGGGTGTTCATTCCCCAGCAGGCGTTTTCTCATGGACAAAGCTTCGATGTACAAAGGTTCAGCATCGTTGTACATTCCCTGTGAATCATAGAGTAATGCCAAATTGTTCAGGCTAGTTGCCACAGAGGGGTGTTCATCCCCCAGCAAACGTTTTGTCATATCCAAAGCTTGGATTAACACGGGTTCGGCATCGCCGTACCTTCCCTGTGAATCGTAGAGTAATGCCAAATTGTTCAGACTAGTTGCCACAGAGGGGTGTTCATCTCCCAGCAAACGTTTTGTCATATCCAAAGCTTGGATGTATAAAGGTTCGGCATCGCTGTACCTTCCCTGTGAACTGTAGAGTGCTGCCAAATTGTTCAGGCTAGATGCCACATCTGGGTGTTCATCCTCCAGCAAACGTTTTGTCATCTCCAAAGTTTTGATGTACAAAGGTTCGGCATCGCTGTACCTTCCCTGTGAATAGTATAGTGCTGCCAAATTGTTCAGGCTAATTGCCACAGAGGGGTGTTCATCTCCCAGCAAACGTTTTGTCATATCCAAAGCTTGGATGTATAAAGGTTCGGCATCGCTGTACCTTCCCTGTGAACGGTAGAGTTCTGCCAAATTGTTCAGGCTAGTTGCTACAGAAGAGTGTTCATCTCCCAGCAGGCGTTTTGTCATCTCCAAAGCTTGGATGTGCAAAGGTTCGGCATCGCTGTATCTTCCCTGTAAATCGTAGATTGTTGCCAAATTGTTCAGGCTAGTTGCCACGGAGAGGTGTTCATCCCCAAAACGTTTTCTAGCAGCTGATAAACTTTGTTTATACCAAGGTAAGGTTTGTGCGTAGGCTCCTTGACCTTGGTAAAATCTACTCAAGCCCGAAAAAGGCGAGATTAAATCTTCATCACTTAACCAAGCTTGGTAAACTGTAGCAGCTTCCCCAAGGTGAGGGATGGCAAGAGTTACTTGAGCAATTTCTATTAATGTGGGTGTGTAAGGAATATCTTTTGCTACGGCTACCATTGCTTGACAATAGCCACGCTTGAGTTCGTTTGCTTCAGCCAAATCTTCTAGCTTCTGCTGCAATAATTCCCGAATGCGATCATGGATTTGGTAGGTGTCCTCTGCCAATTCTTGCAGCAGATAACGTTCAACTAAAACAGTGCAGTTAGCTTTTAGGTCAAATTCCATAAGGCTAGCACTTGCTGCTGATTCTACCAAAGACCAGGGGATAGGAGCCAAAGCAAACAAACTCACCAAACAAGCCAATTTTTGTGCTTCTGATTCCAAGCTCTGCCAATTCAACTCAAAAGCTGCTGCTACACCAGACTCACCTGTTGATGCTTGCTTCTGTAGCCGTGCGAGGATGTCTGCTAACATAATACTCTCCCTGGCTTACGGCAGATAGCCGCTATTTGGTAAATTCCAATGGCGATATAACCGACATGTTCGCAAAGTTTTTTTGCTGTCTCTGTGTCCTGTTGAACATATTCATTTCCCAATAGCTTTGCTAATAATTCTAAGGCTGCATCTGGTGACAATTCACCTAACGGCTGTGATGGATATATTAACCCTGTGTTTTGACGAGTAGTAATTAACACCTTAAATCGAGAACTTTTAGGTGGTAGATAGGGTTTAATTTGCATCCAGTCTTTAACATCATCAAATACTAATAAAACTTTGCCAGCTTGCCAGTTCTTCCAGCAATAAGCAACTTGACCTGCTAGGCTTAATCCATCCGGTGGATGAAAGTTAGGTAAATTCACAACTCCAAACTCTACTAACTGGGTTCCCAAATCAATACCTTGGGGATTTAACCAACAACACCCGCCAGAATAATCTTCCAAATATTGCCATGAGTATTGAATAGCTAACTCTGTTTTACCCAC
>NZ_DASQZC010000282.1:0-8132 GCF_035638895.1 Nostoc sp.
TTAAATCTGCTGCTTGCCAACCCAACTAACTCGCTTCTGAACACCCAAACCATCTTCAATGGTATGGTCTGGGTAAGAACCTACTCGTGACTGAATCACAATCCAGCATAAATCTTCGGTATCTGAAGTATTTCGTATACAGCGTTCTCCTTCAGGATCTACTCGCACAACGGTTCCTTCACCTACAGAAAACACACAATCATCAACCTGAAACTCACCTTTCCCTTTAACAAAGATATAAATTTCTTCATTTAAACGATGCTTGTGATAAAAAGGCACAGATGTCTTAGGGGAAAGGTTGTTAAACGAAATTTCGGCGCTTGAGAGATCGAGAATCTGCTTTAAAAATACTTTACCCTCTGCCTTTATATGGGCTTTTGGAGCCTCAAAAATAAATTGCCGCAATTGAGAAAATAATCCCAAATCAGTCACAGCAAAGTTTTGCCCAGTTCTAGTAGTTAGTGCGACTTGAGCCATCATGACCTCATTTAATTTTTAAGTTGCAAACTGCAAGTTAATATAACGGATATTACTTGTAAAATGCAAGTAACCTGCAAATCTAGTTTTGCTAATGACCCAATCTCACCGTTCACCCTGTCCAATCGCTTGTTCGCTTGATTTAATCGGTGATCGTTGGACACTTCTGGTTATTCGAGACATGATGTTTTTTGGAAAACAACGTTTTGAAGAGTTTTTAGAATCCCCTGAAGGAATTTCAAGCAATATTCTGGCAAATCGCCTTAAGTCTCTCGAAGAGATGGGCTTGGTGGAGAAACAGCCATACAGCAACCATCCTCGTCGAATGAACTATCAATTAACAGAACGAGGAAAAAGTCTTCGCTCTGTATTAAAAGTGATTACTGCTTGGGGACTAAAGCATATTTCTGACACAAAGATTCCCGATGATGAGCAGTCCATGTAGGTACTTCATGCGGGGGGAATAACTGAAGTTGAGATTAGTTCTCTAACATGAATTGCAGAATCTTGTTGCAATGCTGATGCGACTATCGCTTCACTTTCAACTATACAAAACCTAGCAATCGCCTGTTTCACTCCAGGTATACTTTGAGGATTCACGCTCAATTCATCCAGCCCTAAACCTAATAAAATTGGTGTTGCTAAAGTATCTGCTGCCAATTCTCCACATAATCCTACCGAAATTCCCGCCGCATGAGCAGCTTGGATAGTTTGCTGCACCATTCGTAAAACTGCTGGATGTAGCGCATCAACTAAATTTGCCACGCGGGGATTAGTGCGATCGCTAGCCATGACGTACTGACTCAGGTCGTTAGTCCCTATACTAAAGAAGTCTACTTCAGCTGCTAACTGATCTGCGATCGCAACAGATGCCGGAACCTCTACCATAATTCCTACTTTCATTGCTGCATCAAAGGAAATACCAGCTTGATTTAGTTCAGCCTGCACTTCACCCAAAATTACTTTAGTTGCACGTACCTCAGTTACACTAGCAATCATTGGCAACATGATCTTAATTTGGTGTCCTACACTGGCTCTCAAAATTGCCCGTAGCTGAGTTTTAAACAAATCCAAATGATCTAAACAGAAACGAATTCCCCGCCAACCTAAGAAAGGGTTAGCTTCGGGAAACCCTACTCTGAGATAAGGAAGTGGCTTATCGCCACCCACATCTAAGGTACGAATAATTAGCGGACGATTATCTAAAACTTGCGCGATCGCCTGATATACTTCTAGTTGTTCTTCTTCTGTGGGGGCGCTTCTCCTATCCAGATAAAGAAACTCAGTGCGGAGTAGTCCCACACCTTCTGCACCGCTAGCCACCGCAACTTGCACATCATTTATACTACCAATATTGGCGAAAACGCTAACTTGCCGACCATCACGAGTAATTGCTGGCTGATGTGCTGTAGCTCGTGCTTCCTGTTGGGCAGTTTGCCAAGCTTCTTGCTTTGCTGCCAGTAAATCCAAGATATGTGATTCTGGTTCTACCCAAGCTTTGCCACTTTCACCATCAAGTGCCATAAGTGTACCATCTGCCAAGTGCAACACCTGGGCATCTACTCCCAAAACTGCGGGAATACCCAATGTCCGAGCGATAATTGTGCTGTGAGATGTGGCACTACCTAAAGTTGTACAAATACCTAATACCTTTGTCGGGTCTAGTCTAGCGGTATCTGAGGGAGTTAAATCAGTCGCTACTAAAATTGCAGGTTCCTCAAGATGCAAGTTAGCAGGGGCATTCCCAGTTAATAATCGCAGCACCCTTTGCCCGACATCCACAATATCGTCAACTCGCTCTTGCAGATAAGAATCCTCAAGTGTGCGGTAGGAAGTCGCTACTTTATCGACTACGGCTTGCCAAGCGGCTTCAGCATTTATATGGTGTTCAAAAATGCGCTCTTTAGCCGCTTCCAACAGTACTGGATCTTCTAAAAATAGTAATTGAGCATCGAAGATGGCGGCTTCAGCGTCACCAATTTGCAGAGAAGCTTGGGAGAAAACTGCTTGGATTTCTTGTCTGGCGGTGTGAATTGCTGCTTGTAATCTTTGCCACTCTATATCAGGCTCGTCTACGTGGTATTCCGTAATTAAAACGTGTGTGGGTTGATAATGAACAACAGGTGCGATCGCTATTCCAGCAGAAGCTGCAATTCCCGAAAGTTCGCCGTGAATTGCTGGTGTAACTTCATGGTGCAATGCTGGTGGAGAATTCAAAGCAACATTATCTTCACCAAAATTATTTGCGAATAATGCCCGTAATGCTGCTAGTGCTTCATCTGCATCAGAACCAGTGGCAGTAATCAACAATTCGTGTCCTTGACGCACCCCTAAAGTTGTAACTTGGTTAATACTGTCACCCCTAACAAGCTCAGTATTTCTCGTTAAATTCCGCACTAGAATTTGCGATTGAAACCGGGCTGCGGTTGTCACAAACTGCGCTGCGGGACGGGCGTGTAATCCTAAGCGATTGCTCACAATTAACCTGATTTCTCGCGTTGGTGATTCTAGATTGGTTGTTGGGGTGTTGTGACTGACAAGTGACAACGGCCTACTAACTACACCCAATTGAGTTGCTTTTGCTAAGAGGGCGCCGCGTGCTTCCGCCATGACTTGGTGAATATCTCTACCAGCCGCCACAGCGACTACAGCAGCGATCGCACCTTCTACTAAAGGTGCTTCACACAAATACACTTTTTGCTGCTGTGTTTCTGGCAAAAACTCGATTGCCATTTCTGCACTCAGCAAAGCACTACCCAAATCCATTAATACCAGGACACCATCATCAGAGAAAACAGAAGCGATCGCTTCATAAACCTGAATAGGATCTGTACCCAATGGATTTTCTGGATCTTCAATACCTGCTGCAACAGCAATAGAGACTTTACCCTGAACCATCTGCGCGGCGAGTTCTTGCACACCCAAAGCTAGTTGTTTACTGTGAGAAACGATGACAATTCCAATCACTGCCACACCGCCAAACTTGCTAAGAGGTTTGCGTTTAGCCAGTTATCCCTTTCATTTTCCCATTCCGCACCGCTAAAAATAGCGCTTATCTTTATAGCGCTTCTTAGTTGATTCCAATACAGACCTAACCCCCAGCCCCTTCCCTGCAAGGGAAGGGGAGTAAAATTCAAAGCCTCTCTCCCCTTAGGAGAGAGGAATGGAAGTGAGGTCAGAGTGTATTGCATACAAACGAAAAGCGCTATATTACTTACAATTGCAACTGCCCGAAAATATTCCGGTCTTTCCAGCTAGAAATCCGAATAAAATAGCTTTCTTTTACGGAAATACGAGGTGTCCACTCATAAACTCCATCGCTAGCGGTACGGGAAGAAATGTTTTGGATAAGTTTGTTTCCATCGTACAACTTAATCGAGACATCGCCGTTAAGATTATCCCGCCACAATATTAAATAAGGCTGATCCTTTTTTGCAAGTACTTTATTCACTGGCTGACTGATCAATATTTTTGGTGCAACCTTATTTTCAGTTTTCTTACGGAATCCCAAATAATGAGGTAAGTCTCGGAAAGCAGGATTTTTTTGTGAACTAGACAGTTGTGGAACAATAATATTTTCGCTCTGGGAATTAAAACTGATGTGTTGCGTGAGTTAATTCGTAGCTTGCCAAAGAAAGTGAGCAAATTTAAAGCTAATGAGTTGCGTAGGCGTAGCCCGTCGTAGACATCACATTTACAAAACTTTAGTTAATTTCACTTAGAAAACTTTTTGATTTGAGCTAGTAAATAGATTTATAAGTTCATTGCAATGATTGTTGCAAATGTTAAAGCCCTTCTTATACATCAAGCAACATTAGCTGCTAACGTTAAAGCGTTTGCAACAACTTATACATTTCTTGCAAATGCTTAATTTTTTCTTATACATGAAAGAGCAATTGTTGCAAATGTTTAAGCATTTGTTGCAACTGATTATAGCTGACCTGCAAATACTTAAGCCTTTCTTATATATCAAGCAACATTAGCTGCTAACGTTTAAATTTTGGCAACTAGTGTTTAAATAAGAGCGATGTCTACGACGGGGTACGCCTACGCTGTTTGATTAGTAGTTGGTGATGATAAGCTGTTGCACATTTAAATTGCATATACTGGGCGGGCAAGATGCCCACCCCACAAGAGTTATATTTAATTCGATTATGCAAATTAGATGTTTTTTAGCTTATTAGGCCAAGCTAATTAGTTACAGTTACCACATCTGTGCAAAAATAGGAAAACCCTCTTTCCCCCAGTAAGAACAGCAAGAACTGCGTAATGATAAGTCCTGAACCAGACACGATATGATAGGTTGAGTCAAAAAAACATAGTTGATGAAGCATAAAGACAACGCTTGCTGTAGCATAATTGTGGTTTTGTACTAGTGGTATAAGAGATGACGGCTCAATTTGAATACAGCACTCTTGCCCATCCCCAAGATATTCAGCAGCTTGGGAGTATCTTTGATCAGTGTTTTATCAGTGGACTTGGTGGCGAGGAAGCTTACATCAATCTGGTTGGCGTAGAAAACTTCCGCATTATCCGTAAATCAGAACAATTAGTTGGTGGATTGGCAACTCTGGATATGGGCCAGTGGTGGGGTGGTGTGCGTGTACCAATGACAGGAATTGCCGCAGTAGGCATTGCTCCAGAGTATCGCGGTTCGGGAGCTGCGATCGCTCTTATGCAGCACACCCTCAAAGAACTTTATGCTAGAGGTATACCGCTCTCTGCTCTTTATCCAGCAGTTCAAGGCTTGTATCGAAAAGTCGGGTATGAGCAGGGGGGTAGCTGGTGTAATTGGGAAGTTCCTACTAAAAGTATCCAATTGCGGGAGCAACCCTTACCTTTGCAACCAATATTTCCAATCAATCATCAAGTTTTTCACGAACTATATCAGCAGCAGGCGAAATTAACGCATGGATATTTAGACCGACATCCCGCAATCTGGGAGCGCTTAATCCAGCCAGATGATAAAGAAACATTTTACGCATATTTTATCGGTACAAAAGAGAAACCCGAAGGCTACATCCTCTTCAGCCAACATTCAAAAGAGGATGGCACAATCCTGCGAATAAAAGATTGGGTAATTCTCACAGTTGCGGCTGCACAAACATTCTGGTCTTTTCTTGCCAGTCATCGCTCCCAAATTGACCAAGTGCGATGGAGGAGTTCTGCAATTGATTCCTTGACATTGCTGCTACCAGAGCAAACTGCCAAACTCAAGAATACGATGCGTTGGATGTTCCGGGTAGTAGATGTAGTCAAGGCGCTGGAGATACGCGGTTATCCATCGGCAATTGAAACTGAACTGCACTTAGATATTCAAGATAATTTGTTAGATGCAAACAATGGTAAATTCATCCTTTCTGTCGCCAATGGACGCGGTAAAGTTACAAAAGGTGGAAAAGGTGAGTTGCAGCTAGATGTTCGAGAACTAGCACCAATATATACAAGTTTGTTCTCTCCCTACCAATTGCAAATAGCCGGAAAATTGCATGGGACAGAAACAGCTATTTCAGCAGCTACGCAAATATTTGCAGGTAGTTCTCCTTGGGTGGCTGATTTTTTTTAATGTGAGTTTGACGAACCTTTCCCTGTGTTGAACTAAAGTTCAAGTGTGTTCTTCTTTCCCACAGAAGAGATAGAAAGAATGTTAAAAGATGTATCTCAAGAATTATCGGATTCAAAACCTTACAAGATAAAAAGACTGGGAATCGATGAAATAACGCTAGTTAAAGGCAAAGGTAATTACTGTGCAGTATTAATAGATTTAGATACATCTAAACTAATAAATCTGTTAAGTGGACGCACCCAAGAGGTAGTCAAGGAAGCTCTTTTAGAGTGGGGAACTGAGGTCTTAGAACAAATTGAAGAAGTGAGTATAGATTTGTGGGTAGGTTACAAAAATGTAGTTACAGAACTAATGCCTAATGCTCAAGTAGTTGCAGATAGATTTCATGTAATGACACAAATTAATCAAGAACTACAAGACCTAGCCAATTTAGAAAATCTTGAATAATAAATACCGTAAAACCAAAATCGAAGCCCTCTCCCGCGAAACCGACCAAACCGAACAATTCAAAAAAGGCTTACTCCAAAAAATGTTTGTATAAAATAGGGTAATACCATCAATTTCGCTACACAGGAGCTAACCCCATCATGAGCGCCGCCAAAGAAAATTTCGCCACCCTAACCCCCGAAGAATATTTCACTTGGGAAGAACAGCAACTAGAAAAACACGAACTGATCAACGGTCAATTTTACGCCATGACTGGCGGTAGCAAAAACCATAGCTTACTTGCTGCCAGATTCATCACATTGTTTACTACTCATTTAGAAGGGAGTGGCTGCGACACCGCAACTTCAGACCTGAGAGTTAACATTGTAGGAACCAATAACTACACCTATCCCGATGTCAGCATTACCTGCGACGATCGCGATAAAACCACAACCCAATATATTACCTACCCCTGCCTCATTGTCGAAGTCCTCTCCGCCAGCACCGAAGCCTACGACAGAGGCGGCAAATTCCGAATGTACCGCCAAAACCCAGCCTTAATCGATTACTTACTAGTCAGTTCCACCAGCATCGAAATCGACCTATATCACAAAAACGACGCAGGCGACTGGTTGATTATCAACTACAAAGCAGGCGACACAATCGAACTCAAAAGCATTAACCTCAATTTCCCTATTGAACAAGTCTATCGCGGTTTAACCCTTGAACCAGGGAATGGGGAATAGAATCAAAGCATTACCCATTACCCATTCCCCATGACGCAAACCGAAGCTGAACTTGAACAAAAACTGATCGATCGCGTCACGGGATTAGGCTACGAACCTGTCATCCTTCGCAATGCCGAAGACTTCAAAGCCAACCTCAAAACCCAACTGGAAAAACATAACAGTATCACCCTCAGCAACACCGAGTTTAAAAGCATCCTCAACCACCTCGACAAAGGCAACGTCTTCGATCGCGCCAAACGTCTGCGAGACAAAAATGCCACCGTTCCCAATTTGGCGAAACTCATAAAAATATCGTCAAATTCTTTACCCAAGCCCAAATGTTCGGCTTTACCGGGACTCCCATCTTTGCCGATAACGCTGCCAGTAATCAACACGGTAGACGCACTACCAAAGACCTATTCCAGGAATGTCTGCATAAATATGTGATCACTAATGCGATCGCTGATGAAAATGTTCTTAAATTTTCCGTCGAGTATTGGGGCACTGTCAAAGATTTAGGCAAACGCAAAGACGGCACGCTGATCACAGAGCCAAAATTAGACCGAGAATTGTTTGAAAATCCCGAACGAATTTCTTTAATTGTCGATTGGATTATTGCCAACCATAACCGTAAAACCCACGGCAAAAAATTCTCCGCCATGCTCTGCGCCAGCAGCGTAGACACCCTAATTACTTATTACGACACGTTCAAAAACAAACAAAAACAGCGACACCAACGCAAGCGAAGAAATTTTCATTGAACCCTACGAATACTACATTGAAAAATTCAATGACGGGGTGCAAGAACTGAGAGCGATCACCACTATTCCTAACGATTGTGATTTAAACCAAAAGTTGCCAAGAACCCATAAGTTTGCCGCAGTACTTTTCAACCATAAAGTTGCCGTTGCGGCAAAGTTATGCTTTAAATCACA
>NZ_DASQZC010000283.1:0-7975 GCF_035638895.1 Nostoc sp.
TAGTTAAATTAAGGGGCATATTTACTTGATTTGTTGCAGATTACTAATTGTAATGAATATTTCATCATCAGTTCTTTGCTTATCATAATCAATGTTAATTTGAGTAGGATAGCCAAGTGTCGGGTTATATTGTACAGTCAAGTTGTCTGCTTTTTGAATGAACGCATTTCTAATGATATTAAAGACTTTAGGAATTGTATTATATTTTTCAAATAATCCTGTATCTACTGGATTTTTACTATATTTATAAGTAATGGAAGTTGTGACTCCATTCCGTACTTCAATAATCGCTGGTTCTGTGGCTTTGGGGAAACAGAAGCAACTTCTAGTAAATTCATAGCGATAGTTAGAGATTTTTTTATATTTCCATAATCGGGAATTAATCTTAAAATTTTCTAAAGCGAAACTATTAGACGCTAGTTTTTGGGCTACCTGTATAGGAGGTTGAGATATTACAGGTGTACTCAAACCCAAAAACGTAACTAAAATGGCACTAATTGCAATTGGTAAGCGCATATAAATCCATCCTTAACTTGAATTTCTTAGTAGTTTAACTTCTTAGTAGTTTAACGTGCTTTAAGACCATTGCCAAAAAAATGAAATTATTTTGGCACTCATTCATAGCCTAGTTTTACTCATTTAGACGGACTGCGATCGCATTCAGCAATGACTCGCTCCTCCTTCGCCAACAATCAATAATTTTGCTTCGTAGAAAGGTTTGGTTTCAGATGGGTCTTGCACCCGAAAATAGAAATCAAGAATTTTATTCACATCGCCTGGATCTTTGTAGTCAGCCTTCGTCCCCAAAACCTCTGGTGGAATGGGAACTGGATTTCTACGAAGATCGAGGTTTTAATAAGTCTGATGCGACAAAATATCTAACTTTTTGTATTTAATTTGAATAAAGCCTTTGAGAAATATGAGTGTCTTCGTCGCCCATTGATGGCATAAGTGCAACAGGTAACATTAAGGCGATCGCCCCACTCGTCAGACAAAGAGTGGCAGGAGTAGGCCAAAAGGTGTATCGCCGCAATTTCGACCAAGTAATAAAGGCGCTGTAGTTTACCGTCTGGAAAAAATTTTTATTACAATGCAGATGTCCACTAGGCGGCGTGCTGTCTATCCACGTAAAAGAAGATAATCGATGAGTAATCAATTACAAGACTACAATCCTAGCGGCATAGGTGAAGTAAATGGCAATCTCTTAGGTTTGCCCTGCGATTATGAGTCTGCAAACCTGATTGTCTTTGGTGTGCCGTGGGAAGTCACTGTTTCTTATGGCGCAGGCACTGTTAACGGCCCACAGCGAATTCTCGATGCTTCGATTCAACTAGATTTGTTCGATTTTGATAACCCTGATGGTTGGAAGCAGGGAATTTTCATGGTAGAAATTCCCCAAGATATTTTAGAGAAGAATACATATTACCGCGCCTTGGCAGCAAAAATTATTGAACGATTAGCCCAAGGTAAACAACTCTCTGATACACCAGATTTAACACCTGTTCTCACAGAAATTAATCAAGTTTGTCAACAGGTAAATCAATGGCTGTTTGAAAATTGCCAGCAAGCAATTGATAATGGTAAGCGAGTTGCAGTCATTGGTGGGGATCATAGTTCGCCGTTAGGTTATTTCCAAGCATTAGCGGCTAAGTACGCAAACTATGGCATTTTGCACATTGATGCCCACGCAGATTTACGTGATGCGTATGAGGGATTTGAATTTTCTCATGCGTCTATTATGTTTAATGCGATGAAAATACCGCAAATTTCCAAGCTAGTGCAGGTGGCTTTGCGTGATATTAGTCATGATGAAGTGCAAATGATTGACCAATCTGATAGTCGCATTATTGCATATTACGACGCAGCCATTAAACAAAAGCTTTACTCTGGAACAACTTGGATTGATTTATGCCGAGAAATTATCAGTCATTTACCTGAGTCTGTTTACATTAGCTTTGATGCAGATGGTCTAGATCCCAAACTCTGTCCGAGTACAGGTACTCCTGTTCCAGGTGGGTTGGAATTAGAGCAAACATTTTGTTTATTCCGGGAATTAGTCAATAGTGGGAGAAAAATTATTGGCTTTGATATCTGCGAAGTCGGTGATGGTGAGTGGGATGGTAATGTTGGAGCGCGGGTAGTTTACAAGCTGGCAAATTTAATGGATTTATCTCAGCAGAAAATATAGAAGATAAAGTTGTGGCAGAGTGGGAATGATACTGAACTCATGGCGATGACTACAGCAACTCCTTCGTTGGCGTTGCTGATTTCATGTATAAAAATCATTATGCATGATATCAAAATCTTTGTAGAGACGCTGCATTGCAACGTCTCTACATCTGGATTCATACCGGAATTCAGCAACACCCCTCGTTTCTCACTCTCGAAGAATTCCTCAATATGTATGGATGGGGTTCTCTCCCCAGCAAGAAGTACCCCCTGGCGCTTTTGCGAGTAAGTCGCATACTTCTTCATCCGTAGTTTGGGGAAAGTTTTCGTACCAAAGACCAACGCTTTGGAAATGGCTAGGTGTCAAGATACAAACAATTTTATCTACATTTTCGCATCTTGGGCTGATCCCATTTCATTACTCCAGACTTTACACCCGCCCCGAAATGCTTTGGCAAGGAAAAAAGCTTACCGTAGGTGACAGTAAACCAGTTGCCAGTTCACTTTTCTCCCACTTCCCAATCTTTATTGTTACACTAAACACTGAGCATTTTTTTTACTTTATGTTACAAAATAATTACTTAATAATTTGTAGATGCCAAAATCGAAAAATACAGGAATAATTCAAGTGCTAATTCGCCACCAGCTTCCTTTTGCTTCCATTATCTTTTGCTTACATGATTTTGATACTATCTTTACATTATTCCTTAATTGTATGTGTGGGATAATGCAGAATATACTCCTTCCTTAGGTAATACGTAGTATGATGCTTAGTATTAGAATAAAAACCTCATCCAAATTACCCGTTTAACACTTTTGAATAAAAATTCATAGAGTAGAATCACTGAATATTGCTCAGACATTTTTAAAATTAAAAGCAGGATTTTTTTAATGATCAGCTTAAGTCATTCGGAAAACGGCACAACTAGCAGCACAGCAGCCACTAAGAGGCTGGCAAGGGCGATGATGGTTTCTGGTGGGGAGTTCTCACTGATATTAGCTTGTTGTAACAGTCTTGAAAGGCAGCAGCAAGTGCTGAATGTGTTAACGGAATTTTCATCAGCAGATATCCACGAAATCGTGCTTTCACCTGCAACAGACACATTGTATACAGCTATTACAACTGCTATTGGTGCTACTCAACTCGAAGCTTTGATGGTACGGGGTTTAGAATCTGTAATAGAAATTAACCAACTAATCATCAGTACCAACATTATGCGAAATCAGTTTCGGAAAGAGTTCCAGTTTCCGTTGGTGTTGTGGGTCAATGATGAAATTCTCCGTAAGCTAGTTTGGCTAGCACCCGATTTAAAAGACTGGGCAGCTAGTACTATTAGATTTGATGTACCTCAAAATCAGTTAGTAGAAGCTGAACAACAAGCGATTAGCGCTTAATATTGATTGAGAGTACTTGCAAAATCTTGTATACGGTAAGTTTGAGCCGAGCAAAACCTCCGCTACGGTTCTGTCGCATTCTTTATCTAAAATTAACTTTTATTGAACTCTCGCTTACGAAGGTGAGGCACAAAGTATTGCAAGCTTTTATCGCAATCTATTTTCCCAGCCAGAGGTGTGGGTTAAGCTGTTGCGCCTTTAATTTGCACTAATATTTTTTCAAAATGCCTGTGGGGTGGGCATCTTGCCCGCCCTGATTGTGCAAGTTGTATACATAACAGCTTATCTTTTCCAAGGAACTTCTCATCTAGTGAAGCCTGAGCTTCTGAGTTCTTACTTGATTGACGTAAGCTATAGGGCGTGTTGATTTAGTGTATTTTTATCCAAAATTTGTATAAAGCCTATTTCAGGTAAATGAACTCATTTAATCTGCGATCGCCTAGTTCTAAGGTTGCAAAATTTTTCTCCCACCAGTCCAGCATTGCTTATTACCTTTAACACCCGATTTCAATTACTGTACCGTATTTGCTGTACTGTTTCTTAAATCCTTTTCCACCAACCTTTTCGAGACTTAACGGGAAAAGTCAGGTTGATTGATGTGGTTAATTTCTTTAAAGATTGCTTCGGTTTCTGGTATCTGTTTGATTGGTTTTGTTTTTGCTACCCTTTTTAATCCATAACCTAGTTGATTCAATCGTTGTCGAATTACCTCCGCTGTTGGTAGTTCTTCATCTTGATACCCTTTGATTTCTATCAACTGATGACGTACTTGTGCTGCTGATACCCTGGTATACAACCTTGTACTCTCAAAACTTGGGTCTGTTTGGCTTTGTGATTCTACAATTGACCGTATATCTTCCAGTAAGTTTGGCAGTCTATGTTCAGTTGGTTTGCTGCCTCTGAGCCGGAATGAGTCTGCTATCGACATTCCATGCTCTAACTCCTGCATCCCTTTCCGAATTGTCCGTCGATTCCATCCTAGTTCTCGTTCTGCTATTGTTGCTCCTCCTCGTCCCCATCCTTTCACCACTTCTGCCATGAATTGTCTTCTGTCACTTCCCTTTAGCTTTTGTGCTGTCTTGATGTACAACGACCGAAGACTATCACTTAGTTGGATTAACGATTCTGGAGACATACAGCAGATTGCACACTAATTACTCTCTCAGTATCCCTAGTTTTGGATCATTTTTTCCTTGGATTACTCTTACTTGTTTAGCTTCTTTCTCAAGTAACTTGACGGCAGAAATAAAAAGTTAAAATTAAGTAAATAGCTAATCTAAACCGTGTCTGCCATTACCAGCAATCATAAAAATCTTTTTAACAGGTAAACCTATTTATAAAATATGGATCGTCGGAATTTTCTAAAGTATGTCACTTTAGCAGGATCTAGCTTTACCTTAACTAGTTGCATTCAAGGCAAAAATTCCAACTTCCAGGGTGAGGTATCTCCTTCAGCGTCGTCTGTGGCGGTAAATGAACCTCTGAAAGTGGGATTTGTTTATGCCGATCATGTAGGTGATTTTGGCTGGACTTATGCCCATGATTTAGGTCGCAGAGACATGGAAGCCTATCTTCAAGATAAGGTAAAAACTACCTTTGTGGAAAATGTTAACGAAGGTGCTGATGCCCAAAGGGTGATTCGCCAACTCGCATTAGATGGTAATAAGTTGATTTTTATAACTTCCTTCGGGTACATGAACCCAACAATTAAAGTTGCCAAGGACTTTAGTGATGTTGTCTTTGAACACTGTAGAGGATACAAACGTGCTGCCAATGTCGGCACTTATCTGGGACGCTTTGAAGAACCGCGTTACTTAACCGGCATGATTGCTGGCAAGATGACAAAATCAAATGTAGTTGGTTTTATTGGCGCATACCCAATTCCAGAAGTAATTCGGGGAATCAGTGCATTCACTCAAGGAGTAAGGCTAACAAATCCCCAAGCAAAAGTTAAGGTACTTTGGGTACAAAGCTGGTACGATCCAGCTAAAGAAAGAGAAGCGGCTCAAGGTTTGGTCAATTTAGGTGCGGATGTACTGACGCAGCATACCGATTCTGGTGCTGTTGTCCAATTCGCACAGGAGAAAGGCATTTATGCTTTTGGCTACAACACTGATATGAGTAAGTTTGGTCAAAAAGCCCATCTGACATCAGCTATTAACAAATGGGGCAAATTCTATACAGATAAAGCCTTGGCTGTAATGAATAATACTTGGAAATCTCAAGAGGTTTGGGATGGAATTGGTCAAGGAATGGTGGATATTTCGCCAATGAATCAGGAAATTCCAGGGGATGTGCAACAACTGGTGAATGCGAAGCGTGATGAGTTTATTCAGGGTACTGCACATCCTTTTGATGGCCCGGTGAAAGACCAAAAAGGAGTGGTACAAGTACCAAAAGGTAAGGTTTTGGATGATCAGAGACAACTGGTGATGGATTGGTATGTTGAGGGAATTGAAGGGTCAATTCCTAAGGGCAAAGCCTAGCACTGCTAAACAATACTAGGATTTCTTTTTTGAATTTTGTTGGAATACAATTATGCGTGACTTTTGACTTCTACCTTGCTGCACTAGTCGTGCAACTTGTCAAATAGCCATGCCAAAGCACCATCAACATCAGTAACCTGCTCCCCTGGTGGTATAGCTGGACGATTTACCATAACAACGTTTACGCCGAGTTCTCGCGCTGCAATAATCTTGGGCTTTGTTGCATCGCCACCGCTATTTTTACTTACGATGGTATCAATTTTGTTATGAATCAGGATTTGCCTTTCATTATTGAGGGTAAAGGGCCCGCGATCGCACAATATCATTCCTGCTGGCACTAAAGCATCATTGGTAGGAGGGTCAATCATCCGCATCAGAAACCAAATTTTCTCGCAGTGAGCAAAGGCGGCGAGTTCTTGCCTGCCAACTGTTAAAAATATTCGCTGTGCCTGGTTTGCTACAGATGCGGCGGCGGCTTCAACACTATCAACTTCAATCCAGCGATCGCCACTTTCTTTTTCCCAAGGCGGACGTATTAACATCAGACGGGGTACTCCGACTTCGGTTGCAGCATCCGCCGCATTAAAAGAAATCTGAGTAGCAAAAGGATGGGTTGCATCAATCAATAAGTCGATTTGCATGACTCGCAAATAGCTAGCCAATCCAGCCACACCACCAAAGCCTCCAATCCGTAAATCGCCTAACGGTACTGATGGTTCACGGGTGCGCCCAGCTAAAGATGTGATTGCTTCTAAACCTTGGATAGTCGAGACTTTGGCAGCTAGTTCTGCGGCATCTCCTGTACCACCTAGAATCAAAACGCGCATCATTAAGATAAAGGTGGAATCTTTGCCAAAATGCCTTTTTTTAGCGCTTCTGGACGCTCTGACCAAGGCAGTAAACCATCTGCTTTGGCATAGTACTGACTAGCACATTGTAGTACCGCAGATGCATTACCATCAACAGCTAAATCACCAAATAAATATGTTAATTTGCCTTTAGCAGCAAAGGCAACTACACAGGAACGATTACAAGCACTCATGCATTCAACTTCCTGAATTGGAAATTCATCTCGTAATTCCCAATCTTGTGCAAGCTGCTGAAGTTGAGATAGAAGTTTTTCACCGCCACTTTCACCTAAGCGTTTTCCATCTTGCCAAACGCTAGCACAAGTTTTGCAAACAAATAAAGTATGGTCAGCAACACCCAAGGGACTAGTCGGGGAAATATTTACAGTAGTAGTCATCTGTACCTCGCAGATATGTGGAACTGATAAATCTATTTCGGCGGGCATCCTGACTTACTCAATTTGGGATTTTAGATTACATCTCAAATGAGTTTACAGTTGCGGGACAGCGCCGGATTTGCACCGAACTTTCCCCGTTACCTCTGGTAGCTGCTCCCCACCAGAACCGAATAACCTTATCGATCATACACCCTACTCAAATGGTACTTTGCTTATAAGATGGATTTACACCTTTATCTTGCTTTATCAAGAAAGTATGTGTTATTGTTGATAATCGTGTAGTTAAGGACGTATAGCTCAGTTGGTTAGAGCGCTACGTTGACATCGTAGAGGTCACTGGTTCGAATCCAGTTACGTCCATTTAAGATAATGTCCTTACCAGTACTAGCTACGATGTCAACGTAGCGCTCTAACCAACTTGTTTTCTCTCAGCTTTCTCTCAATTAATACTATTTTATCCCTAAAACAACGAAATAGGGGTAACTAGCTGATTTGAGAGAAGATGATCATTTATCCATACTAATATAATCTGTTCTTATCAATTGTATATCAACCTTCTTGATTAGCTTATATATGCGTACCCGATTAGGGATTGAGCTATTTTCGCCAATAACGCCTCTATTTTCAGTCTCAGGTAGAATGCAAGCTTAAGTCTTATATCGCTTGTTATAGAGAATTG
>NZ_DASQZC010000284.1:0-2880 GCF_035638895.1 Nostoc sp.
ACGCCCTTTCGTTTTGTGAGCAAAATCAAATTCAGCTTTACCGGATGTCTTCTGCTCTATTTCCCCTAAGTGACTTAGAAGACGAAATCGGCGCAAATATATTAGAAACAATGAGCGCTGATTTAGCAACAATCGGTCAACGAGCAAATGCATTGAGCATAAGAATGGTGTTGCATCCAGATCAATATGTAGTGCTGAGTTCTGATTCTCCCGAAGTCGTACAGGCAAGTATCAATAATCTAGCATGGCACGCACGTATATTTGACTTACTGGGCTTACCGCGATCGCCTTGGTCATTGATGAATATTCATGGTGGCAAATCTCAACGTCCTGAACAACTAGTAAAAGTAATTTCCGAACTACCAGAAAATATCAAAAGCCGCTTGACGCTAGAAAACGATGAATACGCCTATAGCGCCGACGAGATTTTAGCAGTATGTCAGCAAGCTGGCGTGCCGATGGTATTTGATGCCCATCATCATATTTGCCACGAAAATTTAGATAGTTACGATCATCCGAGTGTAGAATCAATGTTTTACGCAGCGCGAGAAACTTGGACAAATCCAGATTGGCAATTAGTCCATATTTCCAATGGTGAGCAAGCTTTCAATGACAGAAAACACAGCAATTTGATTACCGATATGCCCAACGTCTACCACCAAGCACCGTGGATCGAAGTCGAAGCCAAACAAAAAGAAGAAGCGATCGCGCTTTTGCGCTCTAATTGGCTAATGGAAAATAATTGTACCTAAATTAACACAATAGCTAGTTTTGAAGGTTTGTAGTAAGCACTAAAGTGCTTAGAAGATTAGGACTAAAGTGCTTACTACGAACTTACTCATCAATTTCCCTTCTTTCCTTCTTTCTTCGCGCTTTTTGCGGTTCGTTCCTTTACCCTTCAAGCTTCCCTTGACAGACTACTAGCTACCCTTTCATTCAGTAGCTTCTCTCTGGGACTTCAATTGAGATGCAATCAGGGGAACTTTGGGCGCGAGAAAAAATCCAATTAAACTGGCAAAAAGAATTGGTGTAAAAGGAGTCAAATTAGCCAGTTTTGACAGTAGCAAAGTCGTACTTATAGGTGTACGCGTTACAGCTGCATTGATAGCCGCCATTGTACAAATCATTGCAAGGGCCGGATTAAGTCCGGGAATTAAGACTGCTACAGCTTTACCAATACAAGCACCAGTGAAAAACAAAGGGATGATGAATCCACCGCGCCACCCACCTGTTACTGTAATGCTAATGGCAGCCATTTTACCAAGAGCGAGAGTTAAGAGAAAAATAGCACCAAAGTTAGTAGCGAGGACTGATTCTAACTCTTCATGTCCAAAATAACGGGTTAGGGGTAATAAAACTGCTAAAGTGCCAAGCCCGAATCCTGCTAATGTTGTGCGTACATAAATGGGGCCAGGAATTCGAGCAAGCAAGTAATCGCAGCCCCGAAAAATGCCCATAAAAATCCATCCCGCCACCGCTCCGATGATACCGAACATAATAGCGATCGCAAAATCATCAATCTTGTCTAGGTGGTACTGGGGAAAATGCCAAGTCGGCGCAATTCCTAATTGTGTTATTGCTGCAAATACCAAATAACTAGCGCAACTCGAAACAATGGCTGGCATCAAGGCTTCGTAATATTCCACAATATGCTGATGGTGTAAAATCTCTAGGGCGAACATTGCACCGCCAAGAGGTGCGCCAAACAAGGCAGTGAAACCAGCCGCCATCGCCGCTAAACTCATGGTTCTGAGGTCTTCACCCTGGAGTTTTAGGCGATCGGCAACCCAAGTACCAAAAGAACCTGTTACCTGTACCAGTGGTGCTTCAGGGCCAGCACTACCGCCTGCCGATATGCTGATTAAAGAAGCAAGAATCATTGAGGGATTCTTACGAGCATCTAGGCGTCCGCCACGAAAATGGATATTATCAACAATCACGGCGATTTCACCGGGATTTCCTAAAAAATGAATCACCAGCCCAACAACTAAGCCGGCTAGTGGCATCAACATCAGGAGGCTAAAACCTTCAACTTTTTGCAACTGGTGAGTTAAAAGTTCTAAAACATTCCAGTACAACGCAGCAAATAGACCACCAGCAATGCCTACAACTACCCAGCAGATCAACCACTGCGAAATCATCAAGGGATTACGTTTTACCCGTCCAAAAAGTTGAGCAAATGTCCAGCGTTGAGTTTGATTGGTAGCGGGAGGCTTTTTTGGTAACACTGCTTATTTCCTATTTGTGAAACAGAGAATACAGAATATTTACGTTTTTTATAGTAAAGGCTATTTAATCATCTTTGATCTATAAGGGGCGATGTCTCCGCTTTTTTTACTTATTGCTGTGTGAAATTAAGTCTCCAGATAGTGTGAAGCTGACTACAAAAGAACTTAAGCTTGGCCTATAAGTTTGGGAAAATAGTGATGAATAAGGAAACAGTTCCTAGTCAAGCTGAAAAGTCTAGTCCAGAAGGCGATCCATCGCAATTAGATCCAGAGGTACTGGACAAAATCAAACATCCTGCAAGAATAGACGATGTTATTCGGGAGCAATCACCAGAAGAACGTAAAAGTAACCCAGCTTTAGTACCAGAAATGATCGATGATCCAACTGATGATTGATTGGGTTTGCAAAAGAGTAATCGAAATGCTTTGATTCCCGGCTTCTTAAAGAAGTCGGGAATCTTGTTAGTAATGTGTATCACTTACCTTCAGTAATGAATCATTTGGAATTTCTGCGGTAGAAGCTGATTTTATTTTTGTCAGTCCCTAAGTAAATATCACTCTTTAGCAATAGAAGGTATAAGTTAAGCTGACTTTTCACGTTATGTGGAAAAGCTTCACCTAACCCCCTTCCCGATGCGGAAGGGGGAAAATT
>NZ_DASQZC010000285.1:0-17582 GCF_035638895.1 Nostoc sp.
GGTGTCTGGCTGGGAAACGACAATAATTCCCCTACATCTGGTAGCAGCGCTCAAGCCGCTCAGTTGTGGGGAAATTATATGCGGCGGATTACAAGGTAAAGAATGGGGAGTAGGGAGTAGGGAATTTTACCACTCCCGACTCCCCATTCCCGACTCCCCACCCCAATTACTGATATCCCTGCCAAGGAGCAACTTCCAACGTGCCGCTAGGCCTAAATATTACTTGGAAGTGGGCGAGAGGTTCTTTATTGTTGGGAGCTGCTACATTGGAACCGTAAACCGCGTTGAAAATCTTGGGAAGGGGTGTTTCGCGGAAATAGTCAAAGGCTACTTGGTTGAGTGGTTCATAGTCAGCAATTACACCATCTTTGTTAACTGCTACCCGATATTTCAAATCTCGCGTAAAGGTGGGGGTACCACTCCAGCTTTGGCGAACTGTAGTATAAAGCTTTTGGTTTAAACCTTTGACTATATTAGAGTCAGTAATTTTTGCACCTACTACCTCTGGCGTCCTAGCATATCCTCGCCAAGGGCTAACTTCTAGCACACCTTTTGTAGTAAAAACTACTCGAAATTGAGCGATTGGTTCATTAGAAATGGGAGGGCGGCTAGCTGGATTGTAAAGTACGTTAGGCAGAGGAGTTTGCCCCACTCCTGTATTTGCCTCTTTATTCAATGCTTTATAACCAATGATCGCTCCATCCGCAGCTACACCCAGACGATAGATCAAATCCTGTTGTAATTCTGAGCGATTAGTCCAAACTGGATGAATTTGGTTGTAAACTTGACGATTTAATGAACGCAACTGGGATGGATCGGTAATTTCTGGAACTGTATTTAAAAGTGCTTCTAAATCTTTAACTGGCGGCTTTGTATTAGCTGTGGGTGTTCGTGTAGGCGTTGCAGCAGCTGATGCTGGAGCAGCGATATTGTTTGTTGGAGAGCTAGTTTGCTCATCTGGTTTAGGCTGCGGTGGACGCATTTGGGGAGGTGGAATCAAGTTAAAGGCGATCGCTGCTACTGCTAAACTTGACACACCCACAGCAGCAGGAACAGCCTGTCTAATTACAGCCTGACTAGCACCGCCATAGCGTCTGGTAACTGGTTGTAGTTCTAAAGAAAGTTCAGGTAAAGTTTGGGTATCAGCAAAAAACTGATCCACTGCTTCAACTAAATCAAACAACTGTACTGTATTTAAATCTATTTCGATAGGCGGACGTTTGGAATTGTTAGAGTTATCGAACCCCTCTGGAGCGCCTTCTGAATATATAATTAACCTATGTCGGTTGCCGTCAATTTTCCGAAACTCTACTAGTTCCGATTCCTGGTTGTGTGCCTGCGGATTTGGTACACTACTTAAAAATTCTTGGGCATAGCCACTAACAGCTCTCACCAAACTTTCAAAAAATTCCCGCCCTCCCGTTAGCGGTTGGTTGTAACCAGATAAATAACATTCTGCATTTACCAATATTGATAATTCCGGGCGCATTTCCTGGAAGTGTGCAGCCCTAGTGACATCACTTAACCCTTCTAAAAGCAGTGTACAATTAGGCAAACTGTACTTACGTTGAATATTCATTCCACTTCACCGTCAAAAAGACTAATCCAGAATCGCTGCATTCCAGCTGTACCAGTACAAAATAGTAATTGTCCTAACAAATTTATAGCTAGCTCATCTAATTTTGCATCAGAAGTTAATGCCAGGACACCAGAACGTCGAGCATTCATCCGGCTCTTAAAATGCGCTCTAAACCGCTCTAGGTAATTAGATAGGCGCAAATTCTGTTCTAATGGAATTTGCTTTTCTTCCATTTGTTGACAGATCATTAGTAACTGGCGAATCACAACAGTTAAACGCCGGGCTATGTGGCAAGCAATGACCACCAGAGCTTTTGCTTCCATGATACTTAAGGGACGGCGCATGTGCGCTCTTCGTAGCGGATTAGAGCTACGCATCCGCCATAAATTCACCCTGTCTTTAACAATTCCTTTTAGATCCAACTCTTGAGCAAAAGTTAGGATTGCTTCCGAACCACCAAGCTCTAAAGCTTCAAT
Organism: Nostoc sp.; assembly: GCF_035638895.1. Classification (GTDB taxonomy): domain Bacteria; phylum Cyanobacteriota; class Cyanobacteriia; order Cyanobacteriales; family Nostocaceae; genus Nostoc. The sequence goes on from NZ_DASQZC010000285.1 coordinate 2,056, forward strand.
TGCCAGTAAAATCAGGTCAATTTGCAACCGGGTTCTGCGAGGACACGTTTTAGAAGCGATCGCAGGATCTGGCAAAGTGTCCAGAACCATCGGCAGTGAATCTTGAGTTGGACTGTTGAACGGCGTTAAACTTGCTGACACATTCATCCTATAAATACCTTATGCGGTTCCAACAGACTAGATAAAACAAATTTAAGATCGGTAGCCAAGACTTGAGCATTAGACTTGTAGCAGTAGCATGACTGACTACCTGATATATACATTACTTAACTCTTTCTACTCAAAGTTTTCCCTATATTGAAATCAAAATTTTAAAACATAACTTAATTAACCTCATTTATTTAGTGCAATACCTCTTATAGCTTGATTTAGATTCTAATTATCGTCAATAAAGGGCGAAGCTTCAGCCTCGACCCCCAGCGTATGACATTATAGTGTACGATTTTTCAGGTATCTGAAATTTGGCATTTGGCATTGGGCATTGGGCATTGATTATTAATTCTTCTCCCTCATCTCCCATTCCCACTCCCCACTCCCCACTCCCCACTCCCTACTCCCCATTTTATGGATTTAAAGTCTCTCGTTCGTGACATCCCAGATTTCCCTAAACCCGGAATTTTATTTCGGGATATTACTACCCTGCTGCGCGATCCAGAGGGACTGCGCTACACTATTGACTTTCTAGCACAAAAATGCAACGAAGCTGGGATAACGGTGGATTATGTAATTGGTATAGAGTCGAGGGGATTTATTTTTGGTTCGCCTCTGGCTTATAAAATAGGAGCTGGCTTTATTCCCGTCCGTAAAAAAGGTAAGTTACCAGCAGCCGTTCATTCAATTGAATATGAACTAGAGTATGGTATGGACTGCCTAGAAGTGCATCAAGACGGTTTACACCAAGGTAGCCGAATTTTAATTGTGGACGATTTAATTGCCACAGGTGGAACTGCTAGTGCAACAGCAAAGTTAGTGCAGAAGATTGGCTGCGAACTAGTAGGATTTGGGTTTATTATCGAGCTACGGGATTTAGAAGGGCGTAAATATCTGCCGGACGTGCCGATTATCTCTCTAATTGAATATTAGTTATTTGTCATTGGTCATTAGCAAAAGACAAATGACCAATGACAGATAACAAAGGACAAAGGACAAAGGACAAATGACATCTACGAGAATTTCATTGGAGACAGGTCGGGATTGGCTAATAAGGCTAGTCACGAGCGAAACTTTTGTTTATGTGGGAAAGCGGGTATTGCAGGCACTACTTACTTTGTTGTTGGCGTCAGCATTATCGTTTTTCATTATTCAACTTGCTCCAGGAGATTATGTAGATACGCTGCGGCAAAACCCGAAGATATCGCCAGAAAGAATTGAAGAAATCAAGCGGCAGTTTGGTTTGGATAAGTCTTGGCCAGAACAATTTGGGCTGTGGCTATGGCGAATATTGACAAAAGGGGATTTTGGTACGAGTTTTATTTATCAACGTTCAGTAGCATCGCTGTTGTGGGAACGAGTACCAGCGACTTTGCTATTAGCGATCGCATCTTTAATTGTCACATGGGCGATCGCCATCCCTCTGGGAATCTTTGCTGCTGTTAACCAAAATAAGCTATCAGACCGGGTTTTACAGGTAATTAGCTATGCCGGACAAGGCTTTCCCAGTTTCATCACTGCCTTAGCGTTGCTGGTTTTCGCCCAAATCACCTCCCCCTTCTTCCCAGTGGGTAGCATGACTAGCATTAATCACTCAGAACTGTCGTGGTTTGGCAGAATCTTAGATATCGGCTGGCACATGATTTTACCGACGATAGCGCTCTCAATTACTAGTTTTGCTGGTTTACAACGCATCACTCGCGGCGAATTATTGGATGTGCTGCGTCAAGATTACATCCAAACGGCTCGTGCCAAAGGACTGCCAGAAAATCGCGTTATCTACGTTCATGCACTCCGCAATGCGATAAATCCCTTGATTACCTTATTGGGTTTTGAATTGGCTGGTTTATTAAGCGGTGCCTTCATTGCCGAATTCTTCTTCAACTGGCCAGGTTTAGGAAGGTTGAGCTTACAGGCTGTATTAGCTCAAGATTTATATTTATTAATGGCAAGCTTGATAATGAGCGCAGTGTTGCTGATTGCTGGTAATTTAATCGCCGATTTAATGTTAAAAGCCGCCGATCCACGCATTCGCCTAGAAAATCTCAATTAGTCATTTGTCATTAGTTATTCGGCATTGGTTATTAATCTTCTGCCCCTGCCTCCCCTGCTCCCCCACTCTCCCCATCCCCATCTCCATGCTGTCCGAAGTCTATTACTTGGTGCGCTCAAAAACTGACGGTAATTATCTCATAGCTCGTCCTGACACCGAAACATCAGGTTATTTATTGCTGTTTCAGGAAAATTTTGATGCCCTTAGCTATCTCAACACCCATGCAGCAGAAGTTGCAAATCGCTTTTCTGTGGAATCTATTCCACGTACACAGTTAGGAAACTTGCTCAAACGCTGGGGTTTTAGCGGTGTGGGTATTGTGACTGACCCATTATTGCCCAAGGTCGAGTTTTTGCAACACAATTAAGCCAATCATGTGAACTTATGTTAAGTAAATAACGATGCGATCGCACAATTAAAATCAGGCAATATGGGTGAGTTCAACTCATCACCATTGAACAACGTAACAACTAACTTTAAACTCGCTTGTTCGCGTCGATAAACTTCCACCTGTTGCTTGCGCCAATCCACAATCCAATATTCCCTAACACCTCTTGCTGAGTAAAGCTTTAATTTAAGTTCTCTATCTCGCTTTTCATTTTCAATACCAGCAGACAGCACCTCTACTACCAGTTCTGGCGCACCAGTCAAATGCCCCGCCTCGTCTAAAAGTAGGGGCAATCTCTCATTGCTAGCCCAGACAACATCGGGAATAACATTATCATTATCCCCAAAAATTATTCCTGGAGCAGTCACAACTTCTCCCAAAGCACTAATCTGTGACCAATTATCCAAAGAAGTGCTAATTCTGACACAACTTTTTTGATGATTCCAGTGGGGCGCTCTGGTCACAAACAATTCTCCGTCAATAATTTCATAGCGGTTTCCGTTATCTGGAAACAACTCTAAATCGGCGGTAGTCCAGCGCACTCTCTCAGATATCGGCTGGTTCATAAACCATCTTTGTTAGGGGATTTACCTATTTTAGACGGATTGGGCATGGGGCATTGGGAAGAGGCAGAGGAGCAGGGAGCAGAGGGGAAAGAGTTAATTTTTTATTCTCCCTCTCATCTCCCCACTCCCTACACCACTACCTTTTCTAAACTCAACTTAGAACGCTTCACTTGTTCAGGAATCGCTACGGGATAATCTCCAGTAAAGCAGGCAGAGCAGAAACTATTGGTGTCTTCTCGTGTTGCTTCTAGCATTCCTTCCCAACTGAGATAGGCGAGGCTGTCTACTTCCAGTTGCTTGGCAATTTCCGCTACTGACTTGGTAGCAGCAATCAACTGATCTTGAGAATCGGTATCGATACCATAGAAGCAAGGATGAGTTACTGGCGGGGAAGAAATTCGCATGTGTACTTCTACTGCACCAGCTTCACGCAAAGTTTTGACTAGTTTACGGCTGGTAGTACCCCGCACAATCGAGTCATCAACAATAATTACTCGTTTACCCGCCAGCACATCTTTGAGGGGGTTGAGTTTCATCCGAATACCTGACTCGCGCATGGTTTGGGTTGGCTGAATAAAGGTTCGTCCAACATAGCGATTTTTAATCAGTCCTTCGCCGTAAGCTACGCCAGAAGCTTGGGAAAATCCGATCGCAGCAGGGATACCAGAATCAGGAACACCAAAGACAATATCGGCATCTACAAAGGATTCTTTAGCTAGTTGATGTCCTAAGCGCATCCGATAGCTGTACAAACTCTCGTTGTGCATGACGCTATCAGGACGAGCAAAGTAAATCATCTCAAAGATACACAGTTTCCTCTGGGTCTTTTGGCTCCAATGATAGGAAGCTAAACCTTCTTCAGTAATCCAAACTAATTCACCTGGTTCTACATCTCGCAGGTATTCGGCTCCAATGATGTCTAAGCCACAAGTCTCTGAAGCCAAAACGTAACGGACTGGATTACCAGCCAATGTGCCAATTACTAGAGGGCGAATGCCATTAGTGTCCCGAACACCCATAACGCCGTTAGGAGTGCCAATAACTAAACTAAAGGCTCCTTGGCAACGATGGAATGCCTGAATTGAACCTTCTAGCCAATCTGCACCAGCGTTGATGGCTTCTGCGATCGCAAAAGCGATCATTTCTGAGTCTGTTGTCGTGACTAAGTTGTATTGTTTCTCAATCAACTCTTGACGTAATTTTACTGTATTGACTAAATTACCATTGTGTGCTAAAGCTAATGAACCTAAGCGAGTTTCTAGTACTGCGGGTTGGGCATTAACTTTGCGGCTAGAACCTGTGGTTGAATAACGAGTGTGACCAACAGCAAGGTTCCCAGGCAACTGATCCAAGATGGATTCATTAAAGACTTGAGACACCAAGCCCATATCTTTATGGAGGTGGACTTGTGTACCCTCAAAGGTGGCAATACCAGCTGATTCTTGACCCCGATGCTGGAGTGCATACAATCCAAAGTAGGTCAGTTTAGCAACGTTTTCTCCTGGTGCGTAGATGCCAAAAACACCACAAGCTTCTTCTGGCTTGTCAGGCTGATTTTCATGACTATTAATTGGGTTGTTGGTCTGGTCGGGGTATTCATCCGAAGTGACAGAATGAATCGAAATCATGCTAGCTTTGCTCCTGGTGGGGGGGTCAAGTCACTGGGATTATGTCTATAGATAGTTGTAGCTTTCTTAATAAAATTTTAACCATCTATTAAAACAGTACCGTAATTATGATCAGAGACGCTACTAAAAGAGTTAGAAGTTAGGAGTGAGGAGTTAGGGATTATGCTGTTTATTCCTAACCCCTGACTTGTTTAACTGGGGTTAGTGGTATGGATGGCAAGACGCCTAGCGATCGCGTGGAAATAGCGATCGTTCATATCTTCGATCCTAACTTTGATTAAGGCTTGGTTATCAGTAGTGAAAACCCCCAAGCCCGTCTCATAATTATGAACTGTGCCCAGTTTTTGCCACTCTTGACCCAGATGTTCCTGTAAATATGATTCCCAAATTTCTTGTTGTTCTGATGCCACAGATACAAAAATCCTGGCACCACCTTCGGCAAACAACACCTCATCAAGGCGAGGCAGCGCCTGGGTTGGTGCTATTCCTAAATTGATTTCGGCACCAAGATTGCCAGAAATACAACATTCTGCTATTGCGATCGCTAATCCCCCCTCAGCAGAATCGTGGGCTGAACGTACCCAACCATTACGAATTCCTTCACGACAAACTTTCTGGACGCGACGTTCTAAGTCAAAATCTACCTGTGGCGGTTTTCCGGCAAGAGTACCGTGGATTGTGGCTAAATACTCCGATGCTCCCAAACTGATTTTGGATGCCACAGGCAATCCGAGAAGATAAATCACATCGCCGACTGCTTGCCAACCTTGACCACAAATTTTGGTGATATCGGGAATCAAGCCCACCATCCCCACTACTGGCGTGGGATAAATGGGTTGTGGAATACCTTGAGCATCAAAAGTTTCATTGTATAAAGAGACATTCCCGCCTGTGACGGGTGTTGCCAATTCTCGACAACCTTCTGCCAAACCACGACAAGCTTCTGCTAATTGCCAGTAACCAATCGGTTTTTCTGGAGAGCCAAAATTTAGGTTATCTGTCACCGCCAGAGGTTCTGCACCCACACAGCTAAGATTGCGTGCGGCTTCTGCCACCACTGCCTTAGCTCCTTCGTAGGGATCAAGATAAACATAACGAGGATTGCAATCTACCGTCGCCGCCACTCCTGATTTTAGATTTGGGATTTGGGATTTTAGATTGGGGATTTGTTCTAGGGGGCGCAAACGGATCACAGCCGCATCTGCACCGCCTGGTAATATTACTGTATTATTTTGTACTTGATGGTCATACTGACGATATACCCAGTTTTTAGATGCGATCGTAGGTGTATCGAGCAAAGTTAACAGAATATCATTCCAACTTTGCACGCCTTCTTGGAGTTGTATTCCAGCAGTTGTGCAAGGAGGTAGGGAATCAGGTGTCCATTCCCAAGCTAGACGCGCATACTCTGGCGGTTCTGTCAACAAGTCCCGCTCATATAGTGGGGTATTTTCCGCCAAAGCCTCGGCGGGAATTTCTGCTGCAACTTCACCTTGAAAGAGAATCCGCACGATGGGTTCAGCGATGACAGTACCAGCGACAACGGCTTGAAGTCCCCAACGGTGAAAAATCTCGATTAATTCCTGCTCACGCCCTTTGTGGGCAACGAAGAGCATCCGTTCTTGAGATTCCGAAAGCAAATATTCATAAGGAACCATCCCCCTTTCTCTTGCGGGAATTTTATCCAAATCTAGTTCAATTCCCACACCGCCTTTTGCTGCCATTTCTGAAGTAGAACAGGTGATACCGGCTGCTCCCATATCCTGGGCGGCGACAACTGCACCTGTCTTAAAAGCTTCCAGACAAGCTTCAATTAACGACTTTTCCAAAAATGGATCGCCCACTTGCACAGCAGGGCGATCGTCTATTGACTGATCACTCAATTCTGCACTGGCAAAACTTGCGCCTCCCATACCATCGCGCCCAGTAGTAGAACCAACATAAAGCACGGGGTTGCCTAAGCCAGATGCTCCAGATTTGACGATTTCTGATGTTTCCATTAATCCTAGTGCCATAACGTTCACCAGGGGATTACCAGAATAAGCCGGGTCAAAATACACTTCGCCACCAATGGTGGGTACTCCAACGCAATTACCATAATGTGAAATTCCCGCCACTACCCCTTGGAACAGCCTTTGAGTTTTGGCATCTTCTAAGGAACCGAAGCGCAGCGAATTTAATAGAGCAATGGGACGCGCACCCATTGTAAAAATATCTCTGAGAATACCACCTACTCCAGTTGCTGCACCTTGAAATGGTTCTACAGCTGATGGGTGATTGTGGGATTCAATCTTAAAAGCTAGTTGGAGTCCGTCGCCCAAATCTACAACACCAGCATTTTCACCAGGCCCCACGAGGATGCGGGGCCCCTCAGTGGGAAATTGTTTGAGTAGAGGTCGAGAATTTTTGTAACAGCAATGCTCTGACCACATCACGCCAAACATTCCCAGTTCAGCTTTGTTAGGATGACGCCCTAACCGACGGACAATTTCTGCGTATTCTTCTGGTTTAAGACCTTCAGCAGCGATTTCTTGAGGGGAGAAAGCAGGAGATGTGGCGGTCATGGAAATAATGCACCAATTGTACAGAGCATTATTCTATCGATTTACATGCACTGTAGGTTCAGTTCTAGGATAGTTCGTGGTTAAATCCTAAAGATTAATTAAATAAATAGATTTACTCAATAAATATTCGTAATACGTCTAAAGATAAATGTATTAAATACCAAAATAGTGGTAATTTTACTGAGAATTATGGACAGGCTACAGCAACAATTGGTGGTACTGCATACGGCATTTATGGACAAGGAATCATCAAGACTGGCGATGGAAATGACTCTGTAATCGCCACCAGTATCTTAGATGGAGTTCAACAAAAAGTCTCTATCGGTGGCGGCATCAGCATTGATTTGGGCGCTGGGGATGACTACTTCAAAGGCTTTGGGCAAGCAACTGTTGATGGCGGGGACGGTTTTGATACCCTCGATCTAAGAGCTTTCAATCGCTCTCAACTGCTGGTATCTGGTGTGATTTCTGGCAATATCCTTAAAAGTGCCAACATCATTTTCAACAACAATGAAAACTCCATTAGCTTATCTACCACTGGCTTTGAGAAATTTGTCTTTGCAGATAGCTCTTTCTACTACACTACTTTGGCAAACGGGGCATAGATTAATACGCTTGGGTTAAGCATTTCTTCCTTCTCTTTGCGTCCTTCTCTAACGAGACGCTACGCGATGGCGTCCTTGGCGGTTCGTTAAAAAAATTGACTTTGACAAACGGTTTTAGCCTTAATTCAAGCGTATTGGGGCATAGATTTGTTAATTCCTCTCTCTCGTGTTTTAACCTTTGGAGAAAGTTGAAGTATAGAGCTAATCATTTTACTGAACTTAAAGGGCAAGAATCAATCATGAAAATGCACTCTAGGGGACAGAAAATTATTCTATCGATTTACTTGCCTTGAACATGCAGTTCTAGAAATGCAGATAATTCTTCTTTGGATATTTATTTTTGGACTACTTGAATCACCAAGTTGTAACCTTGCTCTTGCGATAAGTTCAAACTGTAGCCGTTAAAGGTTATGAAGGTATCCATAACCGCAAATGCAGTGCGTTTGTTGCCATCTATAAACGGATGGTTCATCGCTAAATGGTAGAGGTATGCTGCTGCTTGCTCGTGAATTGTAGGATTGAGAAGTTCGCCGCCAAAAGTAGCTTGAGGTTGTGCCAATGCTGAATCTAGCAAACCTTCGTCTCTGACACCAGATGTTCCACCAAAGCTGTTTATCTCATCTTGGTGAATGTCTAGGACTTGAGAAATAGAAAGAAATCTAGGAGTCTGCAAGGCGACGATAAACCTCTTGCCATTTCTGTTTAGAAGCTAAATAAGCCTGCCATACCTCTTCATCTGAGGCAATCTGATTTGAGGCAGTATTTTCTAACTTGTCTTCATTTTGTTCAATCTTGCAGAAAGATTGGGCAAAATCAGGAATGTTTAATAATACTTTTTCAGTAACTTCATTTTCTTCTGTTTCTTGCAAATAAGCCAGAAACGCAACTGCTAATCGCAACTTTTCAAGAGAAAGTTGACGCAAACGGTTTTCGGCTTCTGATAAATAAGTGCTGTGCTTTTGTTCTGTTGCCATCGTTACACCCAAGCTAAATTTGTTGCCAGTTATGAATCAGTTTTATTGCTAACTCTAGCTTATCGCGCTATTGTGATTTACTCAATGAAGGCAACTGCAAAAACACTTAATTTCCTAGCCAATTAAGCTTAAATTTGATAATTTGAGTAATTTTACTATTATCAAAAATAAAAGCTTGTTTTTAAAAATAAGATTAACTAAATGTAACATTATTGAAGTAGTAAATGAATTTTCCTATAATCTTTATTCAGGTTTCTCACAGTCCTAATCCATTGGAATGGAGTATTATTATTGCTATAGTCGGCACAGTTTCAGTTGGTTCGGGTATAGCTGCTACTGGGATTGTTTCTATTGCAAGTACAGTAATAACAATGCTTATAGCAGGAGCTAGTATGGAGGCGATATCAGCAGCAGTAGGAGCAATGCTTAATACAATTGGTGCAACCACCGCATCATTAGAATTAGTAGCTGTGTTGGTGAATGGCGTTAAAAATATTTTGGGATGCTAATTCATTTATTTATGTTGCAAAGCGCGATGCCTACGGCGGCAAGCTACGCACTTCTACTTTTGTGTAAATTTAAGCGCGATATTTAAAGATAACTTAAGTAAATAAGATTTGTGCAATTTTTGACACTATAATTTGCGGATATCTACTGGTATTCAGAAATTATTCGGGTATATGCAGTTTAGTTGTAACAATTATGTGACGAGAATCACACATATCTATGATTAGGATCGTCACTTTGCGATCGCTAACTAGGCATAATTAATGACAACTGAACTCTAGCCGAGTCATTAATAGGGAACACACTTAATAGCCGACAGCCTTTATCAAGGACTGTCGGTTTTTTATGTCCGTATGTCCTTCATCCTTTAAGAAATACCCCATAGTTATACTTAAATAAATTTCCCCACAACTGGTTAGTAACTTGACAGAGATTTAGCCATAGCTACTACCAAATGTGGGGAAGGTATGATCAAATTGGGTATCTTATGCCTATCGAGCGCTTATTGCACTCACTCTAGTAGACCGGAAGTATACTCCTAGAACCAGCACACACTTTGTATTAAGACATCGCTTGAATGATGTAATCAAAGTAAGGTGCTGCTTCGGCAGCGTCTTCTGCACTCAGTAAGCCAAGGGAGGCTGTTTTGAGGGAATTGATCGCTTCTACCATTCCAGGCACGGGAACGCCCAATGAGTTATACATTTCCCGTACACCAATCAAACCAATTTTTTCAATTGGCTCTTTATCGCCGGCAAGCACACCATAAGTAATTAGACGTAAGTACCAGCCAAAATCGCGGATACATAGAGAGCGTTGGCGTTCGCCGTAAGCATTACCTCCGGGGGAGATAAAGTCAGGACGCTTCTGCCAAAGTTGTTTGGTTGCTTCTTGAACTATCTTTTTTTCGTTTTCGGCTAAGGTAGCCGCAATCCGCGTCCGTTGTACGCCGGTTTCCAAAAAGTCTTTGATGTTTTTAAGTTCGCCACTGCTGGGATAACGCAGTTCGTCGTCGGCTTTGAGAATAACTTGGCTAATTACAGTCATGATTATTGAAATCACCTGAAATATTATCTGTTAGTTTAACGAGTTGGAGGTACACAAGTGAAGAGATAGGAGCTACTTATGTATTGAATTTATCTATTTAGGGAGTGGGGAGTGGGGAGTGGGGAGAGCAGGGAAGGCAGGGGGAGCAGGGGGAGCAGGGGAGGCAGGGGAAGAAGAATTATGAATAACTAATGTCCAATGCCCCATGTCCAATAACAAATGACTAATGACTAATGACTAAAATAATTTGGCAACAGGGTGAATTAATTGAAGTGACGATCGCTAATGTGAGTGATACAGGTGATGGTGTGGGACGCGCTGATGAGCGTGTAGTGTTTGTCCCAGATACTGTACCAGGCGATCGCGCTATTGTCCGCTTGGTACATGTTAAACCAAAATACGGCCACGGGAAGCTCCAGGAGCTATTGGAACCATCTCCTCACCGTATCCGACCTAGTTGTATTGTGGCGGATAAGTGCGGTGGTTGCCAGTGGCAGCATATTAATTATGATTACCAGCTAGTAGCCAAGCAAAATCAAGTTATCCAAGCTTTGGAGCGCATTGGCGGTTTTGTCCAACCACCGGTAGATCCCGTACTCGCTGCCGCTTCTGCTTTAGGCTACCGTAATAAATCTACATATCCTCTGGGTATATCGGCAACGGGACAGGTACAAGCTGGTTACTACCAAAAAGGTAGTCACCAATTAATTAATTTAAATCAATGTCCAGTTCAAGATTCACGATTAAATCCCTTACTTGCCGAAGTTAAGCAGGATATTCAACAACAAGGTTGGCGAATCTATGACGAACAGCGCCATCTTGGGCAAATTCGCCATCTTGGTTTACGCATTGGCCGACACACCGGAGAAATGTTGCTGACTTTGGTGGTGAAAGACTGGAATTTATCAGGAATTGAAACCCAAGCGCAGGAATGGTTAAAGCGTTATCCCCAGTTAGTAGGAGTGTCGCTCAACCGCAATAGCGATCGCACAAATGCTATCTTTGGATCAGAAACCCGTTGCATCGCTGGAGTCCCACACCTGCGTGAAAATTTTGCTGGACTGGAATTTCAAGTGCGCCCAGATACATTTTTCCAAGTGTATACAGAAACAGCAGAGGCACTATTGCAGGTAATTGAATCAGAACTCAATCTTCAAGGGCATGAGTTGCTAGTTGATGCCTACTGTGGTATTGGGACTTTAACTTTACCACTCGCCAAAAAAGTACGGATTGCTACAGGATTAGAAGTGCAACCAGCAGCAGTAGAACAAGCTATTTTGAATGCCCACCGCAACGGAATTGATAATGTGACATTCCAAGTCGGAGCAGTAGAGAAATTGCTTCCAAAAATGGGCACAATACCAGAAGTAGTAATACTCGATCCGCCACGTAAGGGGTGCGATCGCGCTGTCATTGACACTTTACGGCAATTGAAACCATCTCGGATCGTTTACGTCAGTTGTAAAGTAGCCACACTTGCCCGCGATCTGAAATTGCTTTGTCAAGATGGGCAATATACTATCACACGGGTACAACCTGCTGATTTTTTTCCTCAAACGGCTCATGTTGAAGCTGCCGCCTTTCTTGCGCTATCAGATTTGCACAAGGATAGTAATTCCTTTACAAAAACTGAAATTTGAAATTTTTAGTTTAGTGCATACTAAAGATGCTAAAATTGAATTAAGGCAAAAATAAAAATTCATTTTGTTTAAATAAATTCAAGCTGCATAGGTTCTTAAAAATATGAATTGGATTGTGTAGATGACGAATCGGCAATTAACTAGAGTATGCCAATACTCCGTCAAATTAGTAGCATCTTTTTAAGTTGCTGAATTCATTATCAAAAGTATTACTGCCGTTATCTATCTAAACAATCCCAACTCATACTATAGAGCTAATGCTCCCTAGCATTTTCAAAATTTAGTTTTAAAGACGCAAGTTTGAAGGCAGCATGACCACCTCAATTTTATCAGGGTGCCTGTAATAGCAAACTGATGTCTAGCTAACTGAAAGCTATGGGGTTTCTCTTGTGATTACAATTTCACTCCGTCCAGTTGCACGTTATTGGGGCACTATTAGTTTTGCCTCAACCCTCTACCTTTGTCCAATATTAGATTTACTGTTGGCAGAAATCCCATCAAAGTTACAAGCAGAACTGCGGCTAGGACTTCAAGAAGCCCTAGTAAACGCAGCTAAACATGGCAATAATCTTGATCCAAGTAAAACAGTTGTAGTCCGTTTTTCCTTAATAGATAATCAATATTGGTGGATAATATCAGACCAGGGTAGCGGTTTTACTCCTTCATCTACTAATGAAGAAGAACCAACAGACTATTTACCACCCGATGAGTCAGAAAATGGTCGTGGTTTATGTCTTCTGCATCAAATCTTTGATCAGGTAGAGTGGAACCGCAAAGGCACAGAATTGAGACTTTGTAAACAAATGGAAACTCGCCGGGGACTATCTCTGCGACGATAATAGGGGAATGGTGAGTGGGGAGTGGGGAAAGTTCTTATTTTTTTGATTTTTTTATTCCCTACTCCCTACTCCCTACTCCCTACTCCCTACTTCCCATGAGTCGGACAGGGAGGCGCAGAAATAGAGCGATCTAACCAACCAATTGCCTGTTCTAATCTAGCTTGAGCTTCTTGTGGCTGATTCTTTAAAAGATACACAATAGCTGCTGCCACTTGTTCATTAGCGCGGGAATTGCGGTTAGACTTGAGACGATGCCAATCGTTAGGGGAAATGCTCAGTCTTTCCATGAGGGCTTGAGCTAGTTCCAGAGTACTAAGTTCATTCAGTTGACTGGTTTTCGGCAGCTGGGTAGATTGGGACATAACTATTGGCACATTTATTTGCATTTACTTCTACTTTACTACTTGTAAATGAAGCCGCCTAAACAATCACAGCCGTCAGCAGAAAATCTCGAACCAGATTTTGAACAAGAACTAGAGGAAGTAGAGCGATCGCTCCTATCCTTAAAAGAACGTTACGATCAAGTACAACGCGATCGCCAACAACAGGCACAATGGCAACAGCGCCGGGATCAACTAAAGCATAATAAATCTCAGACACCAGAAATCAAAGCAGAGTTACGGCACATTCAACAGCAGTTGGAAAGGCTAGAACTAAACTTAGAAAGCCAGTTATTTTCTTGGCGTAGCCTCAAAAAACCTTTCTGGCAAGTCGTCCGCTTTGGTGGAATGGGCGTTATCATAGGCTGGATATTAAAGTCTTATGCTGGGTAATGCCAATTTTGGATTTTGGATTGGGTTAACGCGTTAAGATTCTTTAATATCTGTACTCCCTACGTTGACGAAATATAAGTTATAAAATATGGCAAATCGACGGATTGCAGAAATATTGCGAAGTGGTCAACCTGATGAGTCCCTCCAAGTGCAAGGCTGGGTGCGGACGAAACGCGAGTCCAAAGGGTTTGCTTTTATTGAAGTCAATGACGGCTCATCACTAGCTAATTTGCAAGTCGTCATTAATCAGGATTTGCCAGATTATGAAGCTATATTGAAAAAGCTGAATACAGGTGCTGCTGTTGAGGCTACAGGGATACTAGTGGCTTCTCTGGGTAAAGGACAGCGAATTGAGTTGAAAGCCGAGACAGTGAAAGTTTACGGAGAAGCTGATCCCGATACATATCCCCTGCAAAAGAAACGCCATTCCTTTGAGTTTCTGCGAACCATTGGACATTTGCGATCGCGTACTAATTCCTTTGGGGCAGTTTTTCGTGTCAGAAATGCTTGTTCGACAGCAATTCACCAATTTTTCCAACAAAGAGGCTTTTTGTGGGTACATACACCCATCATCACTGCTAGCGACTGCGAAGGCGCGGGTGAACTGTTTAGCGTTACCAGTTTAGATTTAAAGAATATCCCCCGCACAGAAAACCAAGCAGTAGATTACAGCCAAGACTTTTTTGCTAAACCCACATATTTAACAGTAAGCGGCCAGTTAGAAGCGGAAGTGATGGCGATGGCGTTTAGCAATGTCTACACCTTTGGCCCTACCTTCCGTGCAGAAAATTCCAACACCTCCCGCCACCTTGCAGAATTTTGGATGGTTGAGCCAGAAATGGCTTTTTGTGACTTAGAAGGCGATATGGATTTAGCTGAGGCATTTCTCAAACACATTTTTAAATATGTGTTGGAAACTTGCCCAGAAGATATGGAATTTTTCAATGAACGCATTGATAAATCTGTGTTGGCAACAGCCGAAAATATTATTAATAATCAGTTTGAACGGTTAACTTACACAGAAGCCATCAAACTTTTAGAAAAAGCTGATGTTAAATTTGACTATCCTGTGAGTTGGGGTTTAGATTTACAATCAGAACACGAACGCTACCTAGCTGAACAATTATTTAAAAAGCCTGCGATCGTTACAGATTATCCAGCGCAAATCAAAGCTTTTTATATGCGCTTGAACGACGATGAAAAAACCGTCCGCGCAATGGATATTCTCGCACCAAAAATTGGCGAAATTGTTGGCGGTTCTCAGCGCGAAGAACGTTTAGAAGTATTAGAACGCCGAGTGCTAGCGCAGGGGTTAAAGCCAGAAGACTTGTGGTGGTATCTTGATTTGCGTCGTTATGGTACTGTTCCCCACGCTGGTTTTGGACTAGGTTTTGAAAGACTTGTGCAATTTATGACTGGTATGGGAAATATTCGTGATGTGATTCCGTTTCCGCGTACACCACAAAGTGCTGAGTTTTAGTTTAAGAATTTGAAGCCCAGGCGATTAAAAACCGCGTCTACACAAACCAAGTCCGTCTGCGCGGACTAATAAAAATTTTGAAACCCGCATTCGCGGGTTTTGCTTGTATAGGCACCTATACAACAATTTTTGTAACCCTACAGATTGGCTATATTAAATCTACTCAAAAACCACTATACAGCGCTTCCGCCTGTTATAAGGTACACTAGGTTAAAATATAAATACTTTTAAATGAAGTCATACTCTATCGAGCTTCGAGAAAAAATAGTTGCAGCACATATTCAAAAAAATATCTCAATCAGGAAAGTAGCTA
>NZ_DASQZC010000286.1:0-36489 GCF_035638895.1 Nostoc sp.
CGACGCACCAATACCACAGGTAAGAAGTTATTAGAAAACATCCGATCTAATAAATCGGTGAAACCTAAAATTGTCAGGTTTTCCAGCTTGCGCCAGCGTTCATAACCTTTGAGAATTTGAATGTCACCAATATCTTTACCCGCTTGGTGCGCTGTTTGGATTACTTGCGCCAAAGCTGCTGCATCCCGAATCCCCAAATTTAAACCTTGTCCACCCACAGGATGGCAATTGTGCGCCGCATCACCGATTAATGCCAGTCGGGGGAGAACATAGCGATCGCTTTGCATGAGTTGTACCTGGAATACAAAGCGATCGCCTAGTAATTCCAATTTTCCCATCTGATCGCCATAGCGACGGGTAAGTTCTGCCAAAAATTGCTCATCATCTAAGGCACATAAAGCTTTTGCTTCTTCGTGAGGGGCTGTCCACACAATGCGGCAACGGTTCCCTGGTAAAGGTAAAATCGCAAAAGGCCCGCTAGACCAAAATCTCTCGTAAGCGGTGTTATTGTGCGGCTTTTCTGGTTTGACAAATGCCACGATGCAAGACTGCCAATATTTCCAGCCGGAGGTTTTGATACCAGCAGCTTGACGAATTGGCGATCGCGCCCCATCTGCTGCTATCAGTAATTTGCTGCGAACTGAGTATAACTGATCGGCAACTTTAATATCTATCGCTACTATATCTTTCTGGTATTGCGTATTTACCACTTCAGCCGGACACAGATAAGTCACATTTGCACAATCTTGGACAAACTCTTGCAAAGGCTGCAATAGCGCTTGGTGTTCCGCCACATAACCCAATTCTGCTGTATCTATATCATTTGTGGTAAATTCCACTACATTGGGATAATCGGCATCAGAAAGACGAACTCGGCAATATTTGGCTATTTGAGGCAACATTTTGTCCCAAACTCCAATTCCTTGGTAAATTAGCGCCGAAAGCTGATGAACTGCATAAGCTTGCCCTTTAGCTACGGCTGCTGATGCCACTTTCGCTTCAATCAGCAAGACACTCAAGCCAGAATCTTTTAAAGCAGAGGCTAGAGTTAACCCAATAATCCCACCGCCGACAATTACCAAATCATATTCATATCCCCGCAAGTCTGGCGGTGTAGGTTGAGGGGAAATTTGCTCAAGCTGCGTTGTGGTCATTGTTAAGTTAAGTTACAGCATCTTAACTCTTATTTTGACGCGATCGCGCCCTCATGAGCAAGTTAATTAAAAAAACCCTGCTGATTGGTAGGGATTTCAGCAGGGTTAAATAATACAATTATATTTTCAGAGAAACCACCACTAAACTTTATTACAAAGCTACTAGAAACTTTTACAACTAATAGTAACTATTTATGATTAGTTTTAGGAGCTACATTTTTAGCATGACGCTTGTGATGTGTTTCATGTCTATTCTTACATCTGTAAAATATAAGAATTACGTGAAATATTTGCTAGCATTTTCAATCACAATCTAAAATTTTAGACATCATCCAAAGAAGTGTTATATTATGTCCGCTTGATTACTTAATTAAACCCGAAGAACCCCACCCCGCCAAAGCTATGCTTTGTCTCCCCTCCCCGCAAGCGGGGAGGGGTTGGGGGTGGGGTGTAATAACTGTGGGAATCATAACTATTTATGCGGACATGATATTATTTGGCTATGATGGCTGTGTGAATTTTAATTAAGAAATGCTCAGAGCCATCAATTCTTCTGATATTTCAAAGTTAGCTGTGACATTTTGCACGTCATCCAAGCTTTCTAGAGTATCAATTAACTTGAAAAGCGATCGCGCCTGATCTGGATCAGTAACTTCTACACTATTACTAGGAATCCAGCGCAATTCAGCATCAGTTACCTTAAAGCCTTGCTCCTTAAGTGTCTGGCTAAGGGTTTCTAAATTGCCAATGTCTGTAAATACCTCAGCCATTTCATCTTCAGTCATCTCATAAGACTCAGCACCGCCTTCAAGGGATGCTTCTAAAAGCTTTTCCTCGTCAACCATAGCCTGCACTACACAAACGCCTTTTTGGTCAAACATCCAGCTAACGCAACCTACTTCGCCAAGATTGCCAGCATTTTTACTAAAAGCTACACGTAAGTCAGCAGCAGTACGATTGCGATTATCTGTGAGGGCTTCGATTAAAATCGCTACACCACCAGGGCCATAACCTTCGTAGCGAATCGCTTCAAAGGTAGCATTATCACCGCCAGAAGTGCCTGCACCTTTAGCGATCGCTCGTTCAATATTATCATTGGGAATACTCGCTGCCTTTGCCTTGTCAATTGCCGTGCGAAGTTGAAAATTCAGCGCCGGATCTGGTACGCCACTTCTAGCCGCAACGATAATCGCCCGCGATAACTGAGTAAAGGTTTTTCCCCTTTTTGCATCCACTACCGCTTTTTGGCGCTTAATATTTGCCCATTTACTATGTCCTGCCATAATCTGAAATTATCAAAACTCTATTTAAGATTAAAATATAAATGCTTGCAATAACCATAACTTTAGATAATTCTGCAAGGCTAGATCGGGCGTGTCTCTAAAATTTGGTAAAGGTATTTTTAGATCAAGTTAAAGATGGGCGATCGCTACGATTGATTGAGATCAGCAAAAAAGTCACAAAAAAATTGTATCTCGCCTCGATAAGCTAAAAAACATCTAATTTGCATAATCGAATTAAATATAACTCTTGTGGGGTGGGCATCTTGCCCGCCCAGTATATGCAATTTAAATGTGCAACAGCTTATCACCCAGATATTCTATAGCAATCCTATCTGATTTGTGAAAATTCGCAGTGTCCAGATCCCCGACTTCTTTAAGAAGCCGGGGATCTAATTTAGAGGCGCAGAGAACACAGAGAAAATATGATTGCTGGTAGATACTGTTTTTCAGCTTACGATACTAAGTAGACACTCAGCGATCGCATCCCGTTTAAATCACAAAAGGTTCAAGTTCGCGGTTATGCCACTCTTGTTCAACCCGTTCAGTAATAAGGGGTCTGATGATAAACTTGGGTGGGCAACCATCTAGAACATCGATCCGCACACATGAGTAAGGCAGGCGGTTTTGAAAATTATAGTCGTGACGGCCTACAAAAAGCGTTGAATCGGCAACTTTCCGAGTGGGTTTACCTGCAATTTCGGTAAAAGTCTCCATTAATTCAGTCCCCTCTCGCCGTTGATAACGGGGACGATGACCGCTACCACCAGAGATAATGCAGTTAATGTGGGAGTCAGCAAATCCGGTATCAGTTGTGCAAAGATGCTCTAAACAGTGAGCGTGACCGTTTAAAATTAAATCGACTATGGGACGTTCTTTAATTAGAGAACCAAGAGTTTCTGCCACTTGTTCAAATACCCAGCGCAAGCGGTGGCGAACCGCCAAGGTTTGTGCTTGATTCCACTTGGTAGCTTCTGTGACATAGGGTGGATGGTGGAAAAAGATTACACGTCCGCGTACTTCGGAGGTGTTCCAAGATTCGATTAGTCTGCTTCGCAACCATTCGAGTTGTTCAAAATCGATCGCAGGCATTTTATGAGATGCCAATTGTTTTTCAATGTCGATTTTGATCTCATTAATTTGGTCTAATTTGGCACTAAGATCATCAAGTTGTTCCGCTTCAGTGGGTTTATCTGGATTGAGGTGATCGCATATTTTCAATATCTGCAATTCTTCTTGATCTATTTCCTGGCGACGCTTTTGCAATTCGCGGCGATAAATTCCTCCTTCTTGAGTTGCAGGTAAGGGTGATGGTGTATTAAAGGTATTAGAATCCAAAGCGAAAAAATCAATCCCGCCGTAACGAAAGGTGTAATAGCGATTGGGTAAGCGGGTAAACTGTCCAGGTTCGTAACGCAAACACCGCCCTGTGTCAGTTTTAGCGGTGTAGTGTCGATCTAAATGACGTTCTAATTCTTGTGGAGAAGCGATCGCTTTTGTATAATCCATAAATGCCCGTGCATAGGCATTTCCTTGATACGATCCATGCCAGCCAATCTCAATATCTTTGTAGCGCAACAGGCGACGCAATGAAGATGTTGTTCCAGTAAATAAACGGTACATCAACGGTACATCGTAGTAATCATGATTACCTGGTACTGTCAAGAATGGCAGATTAAATACCATGCGATCGTAAGGAATATCTTTCGGGTTGTCGCCACCGACAAGAAACTCCCGGTAAGGTTCAATAAAGTTTGTTGAGTAATACTCTTGGGAACCCACCACATAAATTACATCGCCTGTGTGCAACACAAAACTGCAATCATCGCGGTGAGTCAGCATTAGTTCAGCAACTTTTCGTTGGGGGTGTTGCCGATAATGCGATTGGGTGCCGGAATCACCGATAACCATAAAGGAAAATTCTGGACTATCTTCTCTGCGATCGTCAATAACTATGCTGGTTTGATCAATTCCCCGTTGCACAAAACTTGGATGCATCCACCGCACCCGTTCCTTCATTTTTTGAATTTTTACAGGAATCGGTGGATCGGAAATCAATTTCATGGCTAATAACTCTTGAATGCCTAACGCACAAGCTGATTGTAACGAAATATTTAATTTTCATTAGTCATTAGTCATATCATGTTCGCATAAGTAGTTATGATTACCACAATCATTGTACCCCACCCCCAACCCCTCCCTGCCTGCGGGGCTACGGTGTACACACAAGTATGACCAGCACTATGTTTCAACTCTTCTACTAGTAGTTTCTTAGGGTGCGTTAACACGCCAAAATAATAAATGAGTACGCCGAAATAACAAATGCGTTGGCGTACTCAGTTTGTTTTCTACCACGATATCAGAATAATTTTAAGTATTATAGCTCATTGACAAAATATTTATTTTCTGGATTTTTTACTGACGACTAATGTTGCTCAAATCACTAGTCTCGGCTATTCATCAATTGCTGACTTAGTAAGGGACTTCCAAGAAATAAATTATCCAATCTTGTGGGGTGGGCATCTTGCCCGCCTTTGACTATGGGCGGACGAGACGCCCACCCCACAATAAATAGTTGTATATTTTTTTATTTGGAAGTCCCTAAAAATAATTGAAGCCGGACTAAAACTATTGTTCTATATATCCTATAATCTTTTTAATTACGGTATCTTTCTATAAATACCGTATATTTAGGGGTGATTCTAATGAGTAAGTCGCAACAACTGACACAATTAAGTAAATTTCTAAGTGAGGGGATACAGGCTTATGCCATGAAAGCTTTGCAGGTTATACAACTCTCGTATAAACACACAATTAAGAGTTGGTTCAATAGACACACTGTGCAAAGCTTTGTGAGTCTGTTTCTCGTCGGTGCTTTTTTGAGTATAGCAGTTGCCTCCTGCTCGGGAAACAGTTCAGCTAGCAAAAATGATGTTAAGATAAAACTTGTTTCTTTCTCTGTCACCAAAGCAGCTCATGACCAGATAATCCCCAAATTTGTCGAAAAGTGGAAGCAAGAACACAACCAAAACGTTACATTTGAGCAAAGTTATGGGGGTTCTGGCGCTCAAACTGCTGCTGTCATTACCGGTTCGCAAGAAGCAGACATAGTACATTTGGCACTTCCCCTAGATGTCAACAAAATTGCTCTTGCGGGTTTAATTAAATCCGGTTGGGAAATTAAAGCTCCGAGAAGTGGTATTGTTAGTAGATCGGTTGCTGCGATCGTTACCCGCGAAGGCAATCCCAAAGGTATCAATACTTGGGCAGACTTGGCAAAAGATGGCGTGAAAGTGATTGCGGCTAACCCAAAAACTTCTGGTATTGCTATCTGGGAATTCTTGGCTTTTTGGGGTTCGGTAACTCTAACAGGCGGTGATGAGGCGACAGCGTTAGATTATGTTACTAAAGTTTATAAAAATACCCCTATTTTAACTAAAGATGCCCGTGAGGCTAGCGATTTATTCTTCCAAAAAGGTCAGGGAGATGTTTTAATTAACTACGAAAATGAGGTAATTTTGGCGGGTAAAAATGGGACGAAGTTGCCTTATGTTGTACCCCAAGTCAATATCTCCATTGATAATCCTGTAGCGATAGTCGATAAAAACGTTGATAAGCACGGTACAAGAGAAGTTGCACAAGCATTTGTTGATTTTCTTTACTCAACAGAAGCTCAACGGGAATTTGCAAAATTACAATATCGTCCTGTAAATCCCACTGTTACCCAAGAAGTAGCCTCACAACATCCGCCAATTAAAACTTTATTTACATCTCAAGATTTAGGTGGCTGGGATATTATCCAGAAAAAGTTTTTTGAGAATGGGGCAATTTTTGATAAAGTTCAAGCTGTAAGCAAAGCATAATATTTATTTTTTCATGCCGCATGAGCTACTTACAAATAGCCAAGCATAAGAAATTCTGAATCACTTTATCTCAATTGATAATTTATGAGCTTTCGTAACCGATTTAAGGATAGCTTTTCCTTGACATCTTTAATGCTTATTGCCAGCAGTATAAGTGCTTGCAACAGTGGACAGGAATTGAAAAGTCAGGTGAGTATTGATGGTGCAGCAGTAGGTTTTTCTGTTTCTTTAGCAGTTGCAGAAGAATATGGTAAAGTGAAACCTGAAGCAAAAGTTAGTGTTGCTTCAAGTGGTACTGGTGGCGGTTTCAGTAAATTTTGTAATGGCGATATTGATATAGCTGGTGCTTCCCGTACCATTAGAGATGAAGAAATTAAAAAATGTAAAAGTAAGAATATTGAATTTGTCGAGTTGCCTATAGCTTTAGACGGCATAGCCCTAATTGCTAATCGTCAAAATAACTTTGCCAAATGTCTAACCATTAAAGAATTGGGTAAGATTTGGGGTGCTAAATCAGACGGCAAAATCTTGACATGGAATCAAGTTAATCCCAAATTTCCTAACCAAAAACTGAAACTGTATGCTCCGGCTTCTGATACTGGAACATTTGATTATATGACTCAAGCTGTTACTGGCAAAGCCAAAAATGGCCGTACAGATTATACTCCCAGTCACAATCAAAACTTACTTGTGCAAGGAGTCTCAGGTGAAGCATCAGCTTTAGGTTATGTAGGCATATCTTACTATATTCAAAACCAAGATAAACTCAATCTAGTTGCTGTAGAAAGTCCCACAGGGAAATGTGAAAAACCAGTTCCCGTAGATAATGTAATTAAAAATCTGTACACACCATTGTCTCGTCCTCTGTTTATCTATGTCAGTAAAAAATCCTTAGATACCAAGCCAGCAGTCAAAGAATTTGTAGATTTTTATCTAGAAAATTCTTGGAAGTGGGTAGATAGCGTTGGTTATGTAGCATTACCTGATGAAGCTTACGTCAAGACAAAACAAAAATTAGCTACTGGTGAAACTGGGACAAAATTCAAAAAAGCAAAACCAGGTGAACCAATCACCAACTTTATTTAAATAAAGACCAGTTTTTGTAGTATGAATTTAGTAAAAACTTAACTAATTTATGCAAAATCCCAATTCTCAAGACGATCCTTCTCTTCAGTTCAGACAGTCATTGGAGAAAAATGCATTTGAAGATATCTCGGAAAAGATTATTGCAGTAATTTTATTTAGTTGTGCTTTAGTTTCGGTTCTAACCACCTTTGGTATTGTCGTAATTATCTTTCGGGAGGCATTTGGTTTTTTCCAAGAAGTTTCCTTTGCCGAATTCTTTCTTGATACTAAATGGACGCCTCTATTTGCAGAGAGACATTTTGGCGTTTGGCCCTTGATAGCTGGCACTTTCTTAACTACAGTTATTGCTATGGCAGTTGCTATTCCTTTGGGTTTATCTTCTGCAATCTACTTGAGTGAATATGCTCAACCAAAAGTAGCAGCAATTTTACGTCCAGCAGTAGAACTTTTGGCGGGAATACCTACAGTAGTATACGGTTACTTTGCACTGTTATTTCTCACACCATTACTACGGAATATTATTCCTCTAGAAATATTTAATGCCTTGAGCGCAGGGTTAATGATGGGGGTAATGATTACTCCTACTGTTGGTTCTATTAGCTTAGATGCAATTCAAGCTGTTCCACGTTCTTTACGGGAAGGAGCTTATGCTGTAGGTATCACTAAACTAGAAAGCATTTTTAAAATAGTTCTCCCAGCAGCACTTTCTGGAATTATCGCCTCAATTATTTTGGGTATTTCTCGTGCGGTGGGTGAAACTATGACTGTCCTTATCGCCGCAGGTCAACAACCAAAACTGACACTTAACTTTGCGGAATCAGTAGAAACAATGACAGCTTACATGGCGCAGATTTCTGGTGGGGATAGTCCGCGTGGTAGTCTCAATTTCCAGACTTTATATGCTGTGGGTGCTCTTTTATTTCTAATGACCTTAGTTTTAAATATTGTTAGTTACTGGATTGCTAATCGCTTTAAAGAAAAGTACGAGTAATAGACATGGCGACAAGTTATCAACGAGATGATTCTTTGGATTCGGCGGCAGATTTTACTGATAATGTTGAGAGTAGGGAGACATTAGGAAAAGTATTTGAAATACTTTTTTTGTTAGGGTTGCTGATTGGTATATTTATTTTGGCTTTGCTACTTTTCGATATTTTTCAAGATGGATTAGCCAGATTTTTAACACCCGGCTTTCTAACAGAAACCCCTTCTCGTTTTCCTGACCAAGGTGGCATCCGTCCCGCTATTATCAGTAGTATTCTTTTAGGAATTATTGTGATTTTAGTCACTGTACCACTTGGTGTTGGAGCAGCTTTATATCTAGAAGAGTATGCACCTAAAGCTTGGTGGACAGTGATTATTGAGATTAATATCAGCAATCTGGCAGGTGTACCTTCCATTGTCTACGGATTGCTAGGTTTAGGAGTTTTCAATTATTTGCTTGGGTTCGGCCCTGCTTTGATTTCTGGTGCGTTGACTTTATCTTTGTTGTCCTTACCAGTAATTATTGTGACAGCTAGAGAAGCAATTCGCGCCGTCCCGGATTCCCTGAGAAATGCTTCTTATGGATTAGGTGTCACTAAATGGCGAACTATCAGCAGTCACGTTTTACCTTATGCTGTTCCTGGTATTTTGACAGGGTTAATTATCTCTGTATCGCGTGCAATTGGTGATGCAGCGTCTCTAATTGTTGTAGGTGCTGTGGGTTTTCTCACCTTTAACCCTGGTTTGTTCCAGAGATTTATGGCATTACCCATTCAAATTTACAGTTACATTACTCGTCCTGAACCAGGTTTTGCTAGTGCAGCAGCAGCAACAATTATTGCGTTGTTGCTCTTGATTTTAGTTTTAAATGGTGTAGCAATTTATATCCGACAACGCTTCTCAATACGTTAGGCAATTAAATATCTAATTGAATATATTCACGGTTATTAGGAGATACGCTTTCATGACTTATAGCAACAGTAGAAGTAAATTAGATGGTGCCACAATAGACCAGGAGAATAACGTCTTCAATGTTGAAGGTGTGAAGGTCTACTATGGGGGACTTTTGGCACTTTTAGATGTCTACTTAAAGATTCCTGCAAAACAAATTATTGCTTTTATTGGGCCTTCAGGATGTGGTAAAAGTACCTTACTACGTTGCTTCAACCGGATGAATGATTTAATCCCTGGAGCTAAGGTAGAGGGTAGACTGAATTATCGCGATCGCAATATTTACGATCCTAAGATAAATGCTGTAAAATTACGCCGTCAAGTCGGAATGGTTTTTCAAAGACCGAATCCTTTCCCCAAGTCAATATACGAAAACATTTCCTTTGGGCCGCGTGCTAACGGTTACAAAGGTAACATCGATGAATTGGTGGAAGATTCTCTCAGACGCGCTGCTATCTGGGATGAAGTCAAAGACAAACTCAAAGAGAAGGGTACTGCATTATCTGGTGGACAACAGCAACGACTTTGTATTGCTCGTGCGATCGCTATGAAACCAGATGTATTATTGATGGATGAACCATGTTCTGCTCTCGACCCAATTTCTAGCCGCCAAGTAGAAGAACTCTGTTTAGAACTTAAGCAGCAATACACCATTATCATGGTGACACACAATATGCAGCAAGCTTCTAGAGTCGCAGATTTTACCGCTTTTTTCAATACAGAAATTGACGAGCATGGTAAGCGGCGCGGAAAATTAGTTGAGTTTAACCCTACAGCCCAAATGTTCGGTTCTCCTCAAACCAAAGAAGCTGAAGATTACATCAGTGGACGTTTCGGTTAAAGAGGCATAACAGCAGAAGGGGAAAGGTAAAAGCCAAGTTCAATTATGAGCGACTATTATTCATTTGCTCTTTAACCTTTCCCCCCAGTACAAGCTAAGACTAAGTAATATTACATCTAACTAGGAATTAAAGGCATACAGTGGAAATTCAAGAATTAAAAGCATTGATTAAAGAAAGTATGCGTGAAGTTCTGCAAGAAGAAAGACTTCGCCTGTGCCAAATTCTTATTCCTTACATAAGTGATGATGAGCAACGCGAGCTTGAAGCCGAATTTGGTCTACCTTCAGATGATGCTGAAGATGAAGTAATTGATATGACCGATTGGGTAAGTTATGGCAATAAAATTTCGCAAAAAAGCGATTAAATTTTTAGAAAAAGCAAATCCCGAAGATGTTGAAAATATTCGGGAGAAAATAAAGCAAATTTTTATTACTGTCGAAGACCAAGGTATTATCCCCTTTACAGAACTAGATATCAAAAAGATGAAAGGTGATTGGGAGGGATTTTACAGACTACGCATAGGTAAAAACAGAATTATTTTTACAGTCGATATTGATTCCAAAGACATCGAAATTTACGCTATTGGTGCGAGAGGAGATGTTTATAAAAATAATTCGTAATTAATTTAATAACTCGGAATTACCAAAGTAATTCTGGAAAATATACTGAGGCTTGACAGTACTTAATTAAAGTAACATTTAATTCTAGTACTTATATTGTGTATTATGTTTAAGCCACTTTCATTTGCCTTAGTTGCATCTACCGTTATAGTTGCATCAATCAATAA
Source organism: Nostoc sp. (assembly GCF_035638895.1). Taxonomy (GTDB): domain Bacteria; phylum Cyanobacteriota; class Cyanobacteriia; order Cyanobacteriales; family Nostocaceae; genus Nostoc. The sequence goes on from NZ_DASQZC010000286.1 coordinate 10,948, forward strand.
TCCCAGTACTACTTTAGCTAGAACTTGTGCCTCTAAGTGTGGGTCGCATCCAATTCAGTTTACACCTGGGCAACACATCCGGGTTGAAGTCGTAAATAGCACACCCAACCTGATCAAAATCCAAAAACCCTCTGGGACTGATGCAATATCCTTGAGTCCAGGGCAGAAATTAAGTTTAGAACAAATAGAGGGTACGGAGCCAAATACATCTTTGATATTTTGGAGCGAAAAGGGTTTATCACTACAAGCAATTGTCTCGAAACCCAACTTTGGCACATTGCGGCTGGAACTGCGTCCGACTTGGCGCTCTCCTGGCGATCGCTCGTTATATATTATGGATGATGGTAGAATCAACGTGTTTTAGACAGCAAATAATGTTATTAGTTATGAGTTAAGAAACAACTTTCAATTCAACACTCATAACTTCTAACTCCTAACTTGTATTGTGCTAGACCGACCTGTATCTGAACTATCAAAACCTCACCGACGCTTACCCGATCAGCGCTGGCAAATTTATCCACAAAAACCAGAATTTGCCCAAAAGTTGGCAGCTTTGACAAACATTTCACCCATTGTCAGCCAGTTGTTGATTAATCGGGGTATGGAAACACCAGAACAGGTACAAGCATTTTTAAATCCAGAGTCTTTAGTTTTGCCTTCGCCGTTAGAAGATTTCCCAGATTTGGGGATTAGTTTGGAGTTGTTGCAAAATGCGATCGCTTCTCAAACAAAAATTGCTATTTGTGGTGACTACGATGCTGATGGGATGACCAGCACTGCTCTACTTTTGCGTAGCCTCCGCACTTTAGGCGCACAAGTAGATTATGCTATTCCCAGCCGGATGCATGAAGGTTACGGTATCAATAAACGCATAGTTGAAGAATTCCACAGCGAAGGTGTGGGATTAATTCTCACTGTAGATAATGGCATCTCTGCGTTTGAACCAGTTGCTAGAGCTAGAGAACTTGGTCTTGCAGTGATTATCACCGATCACCACGATATACCCCAAAAATTACCACCAGCTAATGCTATTCTCAACCCTAAACTGATAGCTGAATCCTCACCTTATCGGGGTGTTGCTGGTGTTGGTGTTGCCTACATTTTGGCAGTGTCTCTAGCACAACAGCTAGGGGAGACTAAAGGCTTGATCCAGCCGATGCTAGCACTATTTACGCTGGGAACGATCGCAGATTTAGCCCCCTTAACTGGCGTGAATCGCCGTTGGGTAAAACGTGGGTTACAGCATTTACCCAAATCCAACTTAGCTGGTATACAGGCGTTGATTCAGGTGGGCGGCGTGCAGGCGAGGGGAGATGAGGGAGCAGGGGGAGCAGAGGAGAAAATTTCTAATCCAAAATCCAAAATCCAAAATCCAAAATCCCTCAAGCCTGAAGATATTGGGTTTCGCTTGGGGCCGCGAATTAATGCCATTGGCCGGATTGGTAACCCCCAGACTGTGATTGAATTGCTGACTACAGATGATATGGGGGTGGCGCTGGAAAGAGCAATGCAGTGCGAACAAGTCAACGCCAGTCGCCAGGAGATGTGTCAGCAAATTGAACAAGAAGCGATCGCTTATGTAGAGACAGAATTTGTTGCATCTCTACAAAAAGACCGTGTATTAATTGTTGTTCAACCCAATTGGCATCATGGCGTTATTGGCATTGTCGCTTCCCGCTTGGTAGAACGCTACGGCGTTCCCGTGTTCATCGGTACTTATGAAGATGAGGAACATATACGCGGTTCTGCACGCTCAATTCCAGAGTTTCATGTGTTTGAAGCTTTGGAATATTGTCAAGATTTACTAGGAAAATTTGGCGGACACAAAGCAGCCGGAGGATTCTCTCTACCAGCAGAGAATTTACAGGTGTTGCGATCGCGTTTGATTGAGTTTGCTAACCAGTGTCTTGAACCCCAGCATCTCAAGCCTCTGCTCAAAATCGATGCCGAAGTCAATCTTAATCACATCAATCAGCAGCTTTATCAACAGCTTAATGCTCTACATCCCTGCGGTATGGACAACCCTGATCCAGTTTTCTGGACACCTAATGTTCAAGTGGTTGAGCAAAAAATCGTCGGTAAGGGTCACATTAAACTGACAATTGCCCAAACTATTGATAATCAGGAGTATAGAATTAAAGCGATCGCTTGGCGTTGGGGCGACTATTTCCGCTTACCGCCGCGAGTAGATGTCGCTTACAAACTGCGAGAAAATTACTTTAACGGTAACACTACTATCGAGTTAGAGTTAATAGGAGCCAGACTGCCAATTCAGCTTCAACAATTTTTTGCTTCGCCATCTATTCCGTCAAGCACCACTTTTGAATACAACCAGCGACAGTATACTTGTGGTTTCTATAAAAACGGTATTGAAGCAGAATTAAGAATTAAAAACTCTGAAGGCAAAGTCTTAGCCATGCAGCCAGGACATATAATCGGTTTACTGGGCACTAATCGTCAGAACGCCAAAGAAGTTGATATCTCTCAGCCACAGTATGACAGTATTATTCAAGCTGCCCTTCAGGCGTTATCAGTTAGGAGTTAGAAGTTCTTAGTTAACTTATTGTAAATTAAAGCGTTTAAGACCCTTATATTTACATCTAGCATCAGTTTCAGTCTTTAAAAAGCAGGACGCTATGTGTAGCTTGCTTCCCCATAGGGGTAAGACATATCTTACAGTCACTTTACCGAACTGCTCAGAAACCATCGGGGTTTAAATCCCCCTCTGAAATGTCTTTGATTTGGAATTTTGAATTATTAACACTTGTGACCGTGACACTGTGAGTGCTGATTTATGAGTTATGAGTTGAGAATAAAATTTAATTCCTCACTCCTAACTCTCAATCAGCACTCATAACTCTTACAGGTTGCCGTTGCGAAATGCCAGCAAAAAGATCACCATTGGCCCAGCAATCACAATTAGCGCCACGGAAAGCAATTGGAAGATAACTTCCCAATTGATACTGCTAAAAGCGTTAAACAAATCAGATACAGCGTCAAACATTTTTCTTTTTCTCCTCCCAATTGTCTTAAAAAATTCAATAACTTAATTACAAAACCCGCAATCGATCATATCTGGCTATGGACTGTTAGATTTAATTTACTTAACAAAATTATAAGAAAAGACATAAAAACGTAAAATAGGGGCATGGGGAAGAGGCAGAGGGGCAGGGTGCGGGGGGCAGAGGAGAAAACCCTTCTCCCTTGCTTCCCCTGCTCCCCCTGCTCCCCCTGCTCCCTACTCCCCAATCTAAAATGTCAACTTGGCAATGTGTAAAAGAATGTGGAGCCTGCTGTAATCTTGATCCAGCAGAGCGTCCAGATTTGGATGAGTATCTCTCACCACCAGAACTAGAACTCTACCTCAGCATGGTAGGCGAAGGGGGATGGTGCGTTAATTTCGACCATACCACGCGAGAATGTCGCATCTACTCAGATCGTCCTCGTTTCTGCCGTGTGGAATCAGAAGTATTTCAAGATATGTATGGCGTTGAACCAGAAGAAGTCAACGATTTTGCTATTGACTGCTGCCGCCAGCAAATAGAAGGAGTATACGGCGATCGCAGTTTAGAAATACTACGCTTCAATCAAGCTGTTGGGCTGTGACATTCCCACTCCTCGTTTTAGTATCTAGAATTGCAATTTATTACAACAATCTGAGAATATGATAGAAATATGAAAACAACCTTGCAACAAAACTATTGCCTGTGAAACTTGATTCTGCTCCTTTGGACATTTCTGGCATATCTCAGACTGAGATAAACCTAGAACTGAAAGACAGCAATGATTTTAACTTAACTCCTGCGATCGCCCAACCAGTTCAGCCTGTAGTTGCCGATAGTCCTCAGATGCAGCAATCAGCAGTAGTAATTTTTGGTACAACTTTTATAACCATTTTTCTAGCAGAAATTGGAGATAAGACTCAGCTATCAACCCTATTAATGAGTGCAGAATCTCATTCGCCGTGGGTAGTATTTATCGGATCTGCTGCTGCACTGATAACCACCAGTTTATTAGGCGTGCTTTTAGGTAGTTGGATAGCCACCCGACTCAGCCCAAAAACTATAGAAAAATCAGCAGGCGTGATGTTGTTGGTAATTTCCCTAATGCTCTTTTGGGATGTATTTACTAGTCATTAGTCATTTGTCATTCTCCCCCTGCATCCCCTGCTCCCTCATCTCCCCCACTCCCAACTCCCCACTCCCCCCTTAATAATATGGATTGGCATCTTTTAGGACTGAGCTTTATTACAGTTTTTTTATCAGAATTGGGTGACAAAAGTCAGCTAGCAGCGATCGCACTTTCAGGGCGTTGTAATTCTCCGCGTGCAGTATTTTTTGGTGCAGCAGGCGCATTGCTGTTGACAAGTCTGTTGGGAGCATTAGCAGGAGGTGCAGTAGCAGAATTATTACCTACGCGCTTGTTAAAAGCGATCGCTGCTGTCGGATTTGCCATCCTCGCCGCACGTCTGCTGTTATTTAATAATCAACCATCGGCAGATTCTGAACAAACACCTTAAAGAAGAATTCAGAATCCAGAAATCAGAATTACTCTTCGTGGGGGATTGGAAACCGCCAAGGTTTTAAACTAATAAGTAACTACGCAAAATTACCGTAATAAAATAACCCCACCCCCAACCCCTCCCCGCACGCGGGGAGGAGAGACAAAGCACAGCTTTGGCGGGGAGGGGTTCTCCGGGTTTAATAAGCGATCAAGCGGACATAATATCACCTAGTACTTCTCTACGAGACGCTGCGCGAAGACAAGCACAGTAACCATCGGACTCGAATTTATACTGAATTCTGACTCCTGAGTTCTGAATTCTTCTTTACAAAGTTTCCCAACCAGTTCCTTTGTAGCCGTATTGAAAAATTTCTGGATGCAAGATTTCTGCCAAAATTTCTAGAGAATCTACCAGTCGTGGCCCTGGACGATTAAAGTAAGAATTGCCATCAGTGATATATACCCTGCCAGCTTTCGTAGCGTGCAGTTTTTCCCAGTCTGAATGTTGAGTTAATAAATTGGCTTCTTGGCGAGTGCGATTTAAATCAAAGCCACAAGGCATAAAAATAATTACATCAGGATCGGTTGTTAATAGTGTTTCCCACGGCAAAATCAAAGAAGGCTGGCCTGTAGCGCAAAATAGAGATTGTCCTCCTGCTGAGTTAACTAATTCTGGAATCCAATTGGCAGCTACCATCAAAGGATCAGTCCACTCGATACAGGCGACAGTCGGCTGTTCATTTAACGAAAGTCCCTGGATTTTTTGCTGACAAATTTTGACGCGAGCTTCTAAGTTTTCTATGACTTTTACAGAGTCTACACCAAAGGTGTTCCCGACTCGCTCAATGTCAGCCCAAATATCCTGGAGAAGATTGGGTTGTAAAGAAATAATCTGCGGTTTACTGTCAATGAGTGTAGCAACCGCCTTTTCAACATCGTGTAAGCTGACAGCACAAACATCACACTGGTCTTGAGTGAGAATGTGGGTAGGCTGCAATTTCTCTAAAACATCTGTTTTGATTTGGTAAATACTCAGAGCAGATTGCAATAAATTGCTCACTTGATCGTGAATTTGGCCGCTGGAGGCATTGGAGTTTAAGCGTGCTTCGGTACAAATGGGGCGATCAAGGATTTCTGGAGGGTAATCGCATTCGTGCGATCGCCCTACAATAGCATCAACCAAGCCTAGTGTCGCTAAAATCTCTGTTCCACCGGGAATCAGGGAAACAATTCTCACATTACTATCTGTCATCGCTCCACCTCCACAAAACCTGCCGTTACTTCAATTTTCGCAAAATTTGAGTCATTAGGCATCTTTCTCTAGGAGAATTAAGCGTGTTTTGCTAGTTAACACTCAGCAATAAATTAAACTCAGTGTTCAGTATTCGGAAGAGTCTTTCTTAGTCCTCAGTCTCTAGACCCAAATTCAAAATACTGATACTACTGATACTACTTGATATAGAAATAATATTTGATTTCTGAAAAAGCTCGGTACAGATCGAAAAGCCTAATTCCTTATTCCCTATTCCCCACTCCCCGCCCACGTAGATAATTTCAAAAATAAAATACGATTCCTATAGTAAAATTCTTGTAAATGCTAATTCTCCCCTGGCAAAAATGACTGGCATGAAGTAACAGAAGCGATGATAAAAATTTAGTTTAAAACTTGTTATCCAAAATCATAAATTTTAATTAGAAAAAAATATATTCCGGTTATGAAAAGCCAGATCAAGTAGTTGTAGTTATACAAAGACAGTTCTACTTTTTCTATAAAACTGCAAGGCAAAAATTTTTCTTCTTGAGGTTAACTAATGCAGGTGGTGTCAGCTAGAGATATTACAGAGCGCAACCAGTCCCAAAAAGCTTTGCAAATCAAAGAAAATAATCGGCGAAAACAAAGCCAGACGCTGGTGCAGCTAGCAAGAAGCAAGACATTTCAACAAGGTGATCTCAATGCAGCCTTAAAGGAAATCACAGAGGCTGCTGCTCGGACGCTTTTAGTAAAGCGGGTTGGTGTATGGTTATATAATCAAGAACATTCAAAAATTGAATGTATCAATTTATATGATGTAAGTACCAAGAAGCATAGCTTTGGTAACTCGCTTTCAGAAAAAAGTTATCCAGCTTATTTCCAGGCTTTAGAAGAAGAACGTACCATTGCCGCAGATGATGCCATCAACGATATAAGAACCCAAGAATTATCCGAGTCTTATCTTTCAGTTTTGGGCATTACATCCCTACTGAATGCACCAATTTGGCTAGAGGGTCGTTTGATAGGCGTAGTCTGTCACGAACACATAGGCGAAAAACGCCAATGGACTTTGGAGGAAGAGGCTTTTGCCGGCTCCATTGCAGATTTCGTGACGCTAGCTATAGAAGCGAAGGAGCGAAACTTCGCACAAGAAGCATTGCGACAGAGTGAGGCGCAATTTCGGGCGATTTTTGAGCGTTGTTCTATCGGCATTGGACTTATAGATATGAAAGCGCAGATAGTCGATACTAATGTGGCACTGTGCGAGATTTTAGGATATAGCCGAGAAGAGTTAGACGGCAAGCGCTTTACAGATTACATTTGCACACAAAGGGGAGATTTAAAACTTTACAAACAACTGATGTCAGGAATTCACACAGACTTAAAGAGAACTTCGAGAGTAGGCTTCCAACCTTCCGAACATCATGAACAGTTTGTCGAAAGGCATCGGATTGAGATGGAGAGACGTTGCCTGCATCAAAATGGTAGCTTAGTTTGGACTCATATCTCTGTTTCTGTTATACCAGCCAGCAATGGTGAACCTGAGCTTTTTGTAGCGATGATTGAGGACATTACTGAACGTAAGGAAACAGAATTGAAACTTCGGGCCTCTCAAGAAGCAGCAGAAGCTGGTAGTCGGGCAAAAAGTGAATTTTTAGCAACCATGAGCCATGAGTTGCGGACACCTCTCAATGCAATTATGGGTTTGTCGCAGTTGTTGCAACAAGAAATAGTTGGCTCTCTCAATGAAAAGCAGAACGAATATGTAAGTTGTATATACAGTAGTGGTGAACATCTGCTGGCACTGATTAACGATATCCTGGATTTATCTAAGGTAGAAGCAGACAAAGAGGAACTCTTACTCTCACCTTTGCCAGTGTCAGATTTATGTAATTATGCTATATGGACAGTGCGCGATCGCGCCTTAGAAAAGGGATTGCAACTCACCTGTAAAATTGACGTAGAAGAGGATATTTGTATTGGTGATGAGCGGCGTATTAAACAAATGCTACTCAACCTGCTTACCAATGCGATTAAATTCACTCCAGCCGGTCAGGTATCGCTAGTAGTTAAAAATGTATCGCAAGGAATAACATTTACAGTTTCAGATACTGGAATTGGTATAGATTCAAATCAGTTTCCATTTCTATTTGAACCATTTCAACAACTTGATAGCCGATTAAATAGGCAGTATGAAGGCACTGGTTTGGGTTTAGCTTTAACGCGCAAATTAGCGCGTTTGCATGGTGGAGATGTGAGTGTTAAATCGATTTTGGGGAAAGGTAGTCAGTTCACTCTATTTCTACCAAATCCAGTGGAGATGCAAACAGAACAAGATAAAGGACAGCAAGATACAGCAATAACATCCTCCCCAGCTATCCCCCAAAATCAAATCATTTTACTTGTGGAAGAAGAAGAAAATGCTGCCATAGTATTGCAAGATTATCTCCAGACAATTGGCTATCAAGTTAAGTGGATAGACAGCGTAAATAACTTTTTAGAACAAGTACGAAACCTCCAGCCAAATTTAATTTTGTTGGATGTCCAGCTAATAGGTGATGCTAGTGGCTGGGATTTGCTAAATGTTCTCAAACAAGAGCCTTATTTCCCAGATTTGCAGGTAGTGATGATGGGCTTTAATGAACCTCCTGAAGAGAAGCTTTCTATTCTGCAAGCTGGTGCTAACGACTATCTTCTCAAACCAATTCGAGTAGTTCAATTAGAGTCAATATTGACACGATATTTGAATTCTAGCGATTTTCAGATTAACAAAACACCAATTTAGACCGGAGCGATCGCATATAGCAGTCCGATTTGCTTCAGAAAAAATCATATTATGTCCGCATAAATAGTTATGCTAACCACATTCATTACACCCCACCCTCAACCCCTCCTCGCTTGCGGGGAGGGGAGACAAAGCATAGCTTTGGCGGGGTGGGGTTCTTCGGGTTTAATAAGCAATCAAGCGGACATGATATCATCGCCTAATAGAGAATAGGTGCGTTACGCTCTCGCTTTAACACACCCTACTAGATAATTTATTTTTTAGAAGTCCCTAAAATCTAAAAATTAAACTTTGCTCAACCACTCATTCTCCTCTGGGTCTTTAAACAGTGAAGTACTGAGGTAACGTTCACCAAAGCTAGGCTGTATCATCACGATTAGGCGACCTGCATTTTCTGGCCGTTGTGCTACTTGAATAGCAGCATACAACGCAGCACCAGTAGAAATCCCCGATAGTAATCCTTCTTCTTTTGCGAGACGACGGCTGTAAGCGATCGCTTGCTCATCTGCTACCTGAATCACTTCATCCACCAGTTCTGAACGGTAAATTGCTGGGACAAATCCCGCGCCGATACCTTGAATTTTGTGAGGGCCTGATTTACCGCCTGCTAATACTGGGCTATTGCTTGGTTCAACTGCGATCGCTTGAAAACTCGGTTTCCGTTTTTTTATAACTTCTGCAACTCCGGTAATCGTCCCACCAGTACCCACTCCCGCCACGAGAATATCTACCTCTCCATCGGTATCATTCCAAATTTCTTCGGCTGTGGTTTCGACGTGAACTTTTGTGTTAGCGGGGTTGCGGAACTGCTGCAACATATAAGCATTGGGGGTTTTAGCTACAATATGCTCTGCATGAGCGATCGCTCCTCGCATCCCTTCTACCCCTGGCGTTAACTCTAGTTGAGCGCCATAAGCTTTAAGCATGGATCGTCTTTCGTGGCTCATTGTGTCAGGCATCGTTAGAATAAGATGGTAACCCTTGGCGGCTGCTACCATCGCCAGCGCAATTCCTGTATTTCCAGAAGTCGGCTCTACTAAAACGGTTTTTCCAGGGTGAATCAAGCCTGCTTCCTCCGCCGCTTCCACCATACTCGCACCAATCCTGTCTTTGACAGAAGATGCTGGATTCATGCTTTCTAGCTTCACCACAATCCGAGCAACCGCTCCTGAAGCTTGGGGAATCTTATTTAATTGAACTAAAGGAGTTCGGCCGATTAACTCTGTAATATCTTTGGCTATCCGCATGTCAGTACTCCTTGGTGTCTAAATATAATACATCGGACTTTGCTGTGCGCGAGTTTCTCTTTCCTGGCACAAGTCTTGGAGTGTATAACGACCCAAAACTTCAATTGAGGCAGCGTTAGCTTGCTCCCAAACTTCATAAACCAGAGTCTTTTCCAGAGTCGCAGATTCAGAGGTATCTTTCTCTTTTCGCTCGCCTTCTACCAAAGTGACAATTTCAAGTATTGTAATCTGCCAAGGTTCACGAACTAAAACGAAACCTCCTTTAGAGCCGCGTTGACTCTGCACCACACCAGCACGCCGGAGGTTGGTCAAAATTTGTTCCAAATAGCGTTCAGGTATGGGTTGCTTGGCAGTGATCTCGCTCATGGTTAGAGGAAGCTTTTTCCCGTGGTGGCTTGCCAGTTCTAAGAGTGCCAGCAGCGCGTATTCCACTTTGGAAGACAGATCCAAGAGAGCGTAGTTTTGGCTATTCAAGACTGTACTCAACATACTACGGTGAATTGGGGGACTTATCGCAGTTAATGCGAAATTAATTTTTTTCAAAGTGTGGAATGTGATAGCATCCCACTTACTACCCACAAAAACACTATACGCTATCGACTTACCGTAGATTATTATCCTACACAATTCCCATAAATGACCTGATCTTTTAGTGGGAATTATCCTGAGTTTCTGTTTTCAGAGCCTCACTTACCAACGAAAACCTTAACAGAGTATGCTACTAACTGATTTGCGAACCATTTTTGAGCGTGATCCAGCAGCCCGTAACTGGCTAGAAGTATTGTTCTGTTACCCTGGACTCCAAGCTTTAGTGTTTCATCGATTAGCACACTGGCTGTATAAAATTGGAATTCCCTTTATACCAAGGCTCATCTCTCATATTAGTAGGTTTTTAACCGGAATTGAAATTCATCCTGGGGCATTAATTGGCCAGGGAGTGTTTATAGACCACGGGATGGGAGTAGTGATTGGCGAGACTGCGATCGTGGGCGATCACGCCCTAATTTATCAAGGTGTCACCCTTGGCGGGACTGGGAAAGAAAGCGGCAAACGCCATCCAACTTTAGGCTCTCATGTAGTTGTAGGAGCGGGTGCAAAGGTCTTGGGAAATATTCAAGTTGGCGATCGCGTCCGTATTGGAGCAGGTTCTGTGGTGCTACGAGATGTCCCCAGTAACACTACTGTAGTGGGGATTCCAGGGCGCGTGACTCGTCAGAACAACTCGTCTACCAATGTTCTGGATCATGATAAAGTACGCGACGTAGAAGCTGAAGTCATCCGCGCTCTATTTGAACGTGTCAAAGCTCTAGAGAAACAATTTGAGGAGTTGCAACAATCAAGTTTGTCCTCAACTGAGCTTGACGACGAACCAACCGACAACCCTAAGAGCAATAGTTCTGATGGGATAATTGAAGATTTTCTCGATGGTGCAGGAATTTAAGTCTTATATAAGAAAGTAGGGACACAGCATGGTTTAAACTAACTGATGAATTGAAAGATTTCAATTACTGTGTCCTTATCCTTACTATCTATACATCAAAAGAATAGCTACAGTTAATTTTGAATTTTTTTAGGCAGTAGGAGATAAATTGAACCGTGAAATCTATCTGTGTGTTCTGTGGTTCTAGTATGGGTGTTCGACCTGTTTATAAAGAGGCTGCTCAGACGCTTGGTAAAACTCTAGCTAGTCAAAAATTTAGGCTAGTTTATGGAGGAGGAAATGTAGGTTTGATGGGGGTTGTAGCTGATGCAGCTTTGCTGGCTGGAGGTGAGGTTATTGGAGTAATTCCAGAATTCTTAGCTGCTAAGGAAATAGCCCATAATGAACTCACTGTACTTCACGTTGTTGGCTCCATGCACGAACGCAAAACTAAGATGGCGGATTTGGGTGATGCTTTTATCGCACTTCCTGGCGGATATGGAACTCTAGAGGAGTTCTGTGAAATACTCACTTGGGCACAGCTAGGGCTACACCAGAAACCTTGCGGTTTGTTGAATGTGGAGCGGTACTTTGACCCCTTACTCAGATTATTTGACCATGCTGTGAAGGAAGAATTCCTCAAGTCTGCCCTTCGTTCTCTTGTATTGGAAGCATCTGACGCCCAAAGTCTACTAGATTTATTTGCAACTTACCAACCACCTATTGTTGATAAATGGATTGGGCGAGAAGTAAGACCTTAGTGAAAGTATATTTTTTACCAAAAGATTACATTTACATGATTCCTTAATATTTTTTATAAATACCCTCTAATCCTATTTTTGAGTACCCCTGCATAGTTTAAGAGCCAAAATGACTTTTTATTATTTGCACAGGTTGCTAATCATAATACCCATAGGCTCTTATAACCTGATATATATATAATACGATTAGTTTATCGAGAAGCAGTATTTAAATAATATGGTGTCTTTATACACAGTTATTCCTAACCCATCCAGTAGTACCAAAGAAGTTTTTGCACGTCGGGCATTTTTGCCAGAACATCAAAACAATCTTTGGAAAATTGAAACAGGTTTTGTTCGGACTTTTACCTATCTGGAAGATGGTACAACCGTCGCTCTGGGATTGTGGGGGCCTGGAGATGTCGTTGGTAAGGCTTTGTCAAAATTAGATCCTTACCAAATGGAATGCATAACTAAAGTAGAAGCGACAGTCTTACCTCTAGAGGAATGGAGTCAACTAACAGAAACTCTACTTACCCATATCCAACAGGCTCAAGAATTGATGGTTATTCGTAGCCATAAAAAAGTTGAAACTATGCTGCTCAAGCTGTTGGCATGGTTATCCAAAAAGTTTGGTTCGGAAGTTGAAAAAGGACGTTTAATAGATATGCGTCTGACTCACGAAGACCTGGCGGAAATGCTCGGTTCAACCCGTGTGACTATTACTCGTATTCTTGGGCAGTTTGAGCAAGAGGGACTGATTGCTCGTCTTTCCTTGCATCGAATTGTGCTGCGAGAAGAAGAAATTTGGTACTATGAAATTTAGATTATTTCAGCAAAACCAGCCATCGCCGTCAGCATTCGGCTTACCTACAATTCTCAGATTCAGAGATTCCAGGTAAGCCAGACCCCTAGAGATTTGTGGCACTGTTCCCCGCAGTTCAATGTCAAAGTATCCTTCTTGCTCTGTATTTGGTTGTAGCATAGCTTTAGTAATATTAACTACCAAGTCATAAGCAGAAATTAACTGCGAAATTACAGGTGCTTGCAGATAGCATTTAGGAATATATATCCGTAGACGAATCTGGGTGACTTGGCTTTTTGCATAAACTGAAGAAACCAGTGATAATCTGGTTTGGGAATTGGTTTGATGGTTATTTAATGCTGCCATTGGGTAGTGAGTTATTAATTAGCGTAGGCGTAGCCCCTCGTAGACATCGCTATAAACGTTAGACAAATCTAGCCAAATTGGTAGCCCCAGTTTTTCTAAATAACTCAGGCTAGAGTAGAGTTGCTTTGTTCTCCCCCACAAATCCAAATCAAACCAGCCGTCATCTTCGGTATCGGGTTGGAGTCTAGCACTGGTGATATTGACTGTTAGTCCATAACGAGAAACTAACTCGGAAATCACTGGTTCTTCGTAATAAGATTTTAAGACGCACACTTGCAAGCGCAATCGACTGGTTTGACCGAGAGAAATCCATTGCTGGAATTGTTCTTGCCATTGATTTGTCAGCCATGCAGAGTCTTTGGAACTCATGCTAGCTGGATGTGGGAAAGTTAAAGAGTGTTGGTTGGGTTGAATTTGGGTAGCGATCGCTAATTCCAGCAAATTCACTCCCAATCCTTGCAAGTAAGATAGGCTATTTGTCAGTTTTTGGGGATTTCCCGAAAGTTCCAAATCAAACCAGCCATCGCTGTCATTGTCGGATGTCAGGGATGCAGCTTTGATATTAACGGTTAAATCATAACGAGATACCAGTCGAGAAATTACAGGTTGCCTGTTATACCGTTGAGGCACGAGAATTCGACTGTGGACTGAAGCGGGTTCTACAGATTTACTCTGAGACATCAGATTAATTCCCAATAGCGATGCCGTTTGCGGAGCGTCTCGTAGACAAGGCGGGCTGCGCCTACACAATTTTTAAGTTCAGCAGAGAATTTTGCTGATGCCGTATACCTGCAACTCAACTGCCGTTGCTTGAATGTGAGCCTCATAGAGATTTTCATATTTCTGGCTTCTATTAATCTACGGTAAGACTATCGACTTAGTGCATTTATTTGTTATGTAAAGGAAAGTATCACAAAGTCCGCAAAAAAGCAATCAGCAAATTAACGTAGTTAGTAGCAATTTATGTGGAGTACTTTTGACGCTAAAGCAATTGATAATCTATTACATCTGTCCGTTCGCTGATATCGTCATTATCTTGGAATCACAACTGAAGGGCGATAATTATTACCAAGTAATTGAAGGATTACCAAAATCAGGTTAGGTGGTGTCGTAAGAATTTTGTTAGATTTTATCTCATAGTCGGCATACTGCAAGTATCAATTCTGACTCTTCCAGATACATAAAAAGTCGCAAAAACGAGAGGTTAATATTAGGTATGAGGACGTGCAGCTATCTGTACGCCCCTATTATGTATTGCTATAAACCTTACCAATCAGTTGCTTTAGTGTCATCCCAGACTTCCAATTCCAAGTCGTGGAGATAGGTTAACCCACTCTTAATTTGTGCATCTGTTCCTTGTAATTCAAGGTCAAACCAACCATCACCGACAGCATTTGCTCCTAAAATTGCTGCGGTGATATTCACAGTCAGTCCACAATCAGATACCAGGCGAGAAATTACAGGTTCCTGGTGATAGTCTTTGGGAATTCTTAGTCGAATCCGTTTGTTAGTAAGTGTATTGTCAGTAGCCATATCTGAATTATTTCAATCCCTGATCGGGATTGGTACAGAACTACTTTTAACCCTAACGGTAATTTCCTGATAGGTACTAAGTAGATCGTACCATGTCCCATGATTTGCTTGTAGCCTATTCAAAGGATAACTATAATCTCTTGATTTTTCTATTCAACATCTTTAATGCTGGTTTTCCGTTCCAAAATCTCCTTTAGCACTAAGGTTACTACTGCTAGCAATGCTAACAGTACAGCCGCAGAGAAGGCAGCTTCGGTTTCATATTGTTTGTAAGCGTCTTCTACAAATAGTGGTAGGCTCTGGGTTTGGTCAGCAATGTTACCAGATACTACTGAAACCGCGCCGAATTCACCCATTGCTCTAGCATTGGTCAAAATTAAACCGTAGAGCAAACCCCAACGAATAGTAGGCAGTGTGACGCGCCAAAATATCTGCCAATCTTTCGCACCTAAAGTTCTAGCAGCTTCTTCTTGATCCTTGCCAAATTCTTCTAAAACAGGAATCACTTCCCGCGCCACAAAGGGCATACTCACAAAAGCTGTAGCCAGCACCATACCTGGAAAAGCAAAGATAATTTTGATATCATGAGCCTGGAGCCAAGGGCCAAACCACCCATTGCGACCGTAAAGTAACACAATCATCAATCCTGCGACTACAGGCGAAATCGAGAAAGGCAGGTCAATAATACTCAAAACTATGGCGCGTCCAGGGAATTTATGACGAGCGATCGCCCAAGCTGCACATAAACCAAATACCGTATTTAAAGGTAGAGAAATCAGCGCCAGTAATAGCGTTAGCCAAGCTGCATGGAGAAAAGCTGGTCGCGTCAGGTTTGATAGAAACGGCCCAACTCCTTTGCTGAAGGCTTGGACAAAAACGTTAATTGCCGGGATGTATTGAACTAGGGCTAAATAAGCGATCGCTATACCAATTAAAAGTATTGGTACCCAACTCTTCTGCTCTTTCGGCTTGGCTATATCTGTATCAGATGCAGACGAGTGAAAACTTGGCTTATCTACTGTCATATCGCCTTGCCCATGCTTGTAAGAAATTAATTGTCAGTAGTAGTACCAACGAAATAGATAGTAAAACTATGCCAATTACTGTTGCACCAGAATAGTCATACTGCTCTAAGCGTTGGAAAATCAACACAGGTGCGATCAAATCTTGATAAGGAGTATTGGAAGAGATAATTACAGTTGATCCATACTCTCCAACTGCACGGGAGAAACCCAAGGCAACACCAGTTAAAATTGTCGGAAATAAAGGTGGCAAAATTACTTTCCAGAATGTCTGCCATTGAGAAGCACCCAGACACCAAGAGGCTTCTTCAATTTCACGTTCCATTTCTTGAAGCACTGGTTGCACAGTTCTCACAATAAAAGGTAGTGAGATAAATATCATTGCTACCGCTACTCCCGTGCGGGTAAAAGCTACCTTAATTCCCAGTGGTGCTAGTAGCGAACCTATCCAACCATTATCGCTGTAAACCGTTGCCAGGGTTAGCCCTGCTACCGATGTTGGTAGTGCAAAGGGTAAATCTACTGTGGCGTCAATCACGCGTTTTAAGGGAAAGTCGTAGCGAACCAAAACCCAGGCAATTAGAGTACCAAATACGCCATTAAGCAGGGCAGCAAATATTGCTGTAAAAAAAGTGACATTGTATGTTGCTAATGCTACATCACTGGTTGCGATCGCCCAAAATCTCGCCGGAGGTTCCGTACTCGCTTTCAGAAACATGGCAATTATGGGGATAAATAACATCACTGTCAGGTATCCTATGGTGATTCGCCAAGTCCAGGGAACCTGCCCCAATTTCTTCCAGAATGGTGTTTTGCGTTCAACCTTCAGAGACGGAGATACAGTTGTCATAGTCAAAAATTCAAAATCTAAAATTCACAAGAAGTTTTGGCGTTGCTGATTGGGATATGAAAAATAATTTTGCGTCATTTTAAAATCTTTGTAGAGACGTTGCATTGCAATGTCTCTACATCCATATTCATAACTCGATTCAGCAACACCGAAGTTTTTTGTTAGTGATTGGGTGTTTTTTCTACTGAGCACCCACGATTGACTAATGACTAATTACTTTTTCTTGGCTTGAATCTGGTCAAAAATAGCTCCATCTGCGAAGAACTTGTTATTGATTCCATCCCAACCGCCGAAGTCTGCAACTGTACCCAAAGTTTTTACCTTGGGAAATTTGTCTGCAACTTCTTTACTTAGACTCAAAGTATCATCTGCCGGGCGGAATCCCAATTTTGCAAACTCCTGTTGAGCCTCTGGAGTATATAGATATTTGACAAAACCTTCGGCAACTTCGCGCGTACCGTGCTTATCAACATTTTTATCTACAACTGCGATGGGATTATCGATAGATATATTGACATCAGGGACGATCGCAGTCACCTTTTCACCCTTTTGTCCTGCCAAGATAATCTCATTTTCATAGTTAATCAGGGCATCACCTTGACCCTGCTTGAAAAAAGCATCAGTAGCTTCACGGGCATCTTTAGTCAGTAAGGGTACATTTCCGTACACTTTGGTTACAAACTCAGTCGCTTTAGCATCATCTCCACCAGTTTTAATCACTGAATTCCAAAGAGCTAAGAAATTCCAGCGAGCAACTCCTGATGTTTTCGGATCGGCGGTAATTAGTTTTATCCCGTCTTTAGATAAATCTTCCCAAGTTTTGATGTTTTTAGGATTTCCTGGACGGGTGACTAATGCTGCTACTGATTTGGAGACAATACCATTGTTGGGAACTTCTTTTTCCCATCCTGGTTGAATCAATCCAGCCTTCTCAATCTTTGAGGTATCTCCAGCTAGTGCCAAGTGAACAACATCTGCTTCCAAACCATCGATAACGGCGCGAGTTTGGGAACCAGAGCCGCCATAGCTTTGCTTGAAAACGACAGTTTGGTTATGATCTTTCTTCCACTGTTCTACAAATTTAGGAATAATTGCTTCGTGAGCCGCTTTGGTGACAGCAAAGGAAACCAGGGTTATTTCAACATTATCCTTGGTTGCAGCAACCGGGCTGGCAGCAGGGGTTTCAGAGGAAGGATTACTCGCTGTTCCACCGGAGCAGGCGGCAAGCGCCACACTCAATACAGTCCCTACCAAAAAGAGTGATACAAAGCTTTTGAGCGAATTTAGTCTGAACCGATACGTTCTATGTTCAGCTATCACTTGTAATCTTTTCAATGGGCGTTGCCACAAACTCATTTTATTTCCTCCGCTAAATCTACAAATAATTGATGGGAATACAGTTATATAGTGTTTATCATACTGGATAATTCGATGTATCTAGTTGCAAACACCACCAAAGGTCACATTCTTTATCAAGAATATGGTGATTTTAGCAGTTTTGTGAACAATTACAATGCTTTTACTTTCAACTATCAATTTATCATCACAATTCGCTACCTAGTAAATCAAGCAAATTGCTTCATTAGTTATTAGTCCAAGAGAAATCACCCCCACTTTTTGACGTGGTTTGAATTAGTCTGATATCATTAGTTTTCGCCCAAAAGGGGGAAAGTATGTACAAAAACTCTTTATTAAGTAATAAAAAACAAAACCCATCTAGAAGGTATCTAAATGGGAAAATTTCTGATTAATTTGTGAATTCGCCAACAGGATCAGATTCTTAACTAAATGCATATTTCAGGGGTAGTCCATCCTGAAAAACTAGTAATTCTCCAGGTTGGATTTGTGTCCAAACTTCGTTGTCAGTGAGGGGTGTGGTAGCAATGACAGCAACGCGATCGCGTTCTGTAGTCACCTCCCGAAAATCTACAGTCATGTCTTGGTCAATTAAATGGGCAGCTGCAAAGGGCGCTTGGCGGACAATGTAACTGAGTTTAGTTGAACAATAAGCAAAAAAGTGGACTCCATCTGATAATAAGTAATTAAATATACCCACCTTTGCAATTACAGCAGTAATTTCTTGCAGCACAGGGTACAGTTCCTTTATGTCAGGCTTACCCTGGGGAAAATGCGATCGCAATGTTTCTAGGATCATACAGAATGCTTTTTCACTATCTGTATCACCTACGGCTTGATAAAATCCCAAATTTTCTGGATCAAAATCTGGCAAATTGCCGTTGTGGGCAAACACCCAATATTGACCCCACAATTCTCTGCGGAAAGGATGGCAGTTGTGTAGGGCAACTTCACCCTGAGTAGCTTTACGGATATGGGCTATGACATGGGTTGAGTGGATGGCATAACTCCGAACAAACTCCGCTACCGGAGAAGCAACAGAAGGTTGGGCATCTAAAAACATTCGACATCCCTTTCCTTCAAAGAAAGCAATGCCCCAACCATCGCTATGATCATCCGTTTTTCCTCCCCGTGCAGAAAACCCTTCAAAAGAAAAGCAAATATCCGTTGGAACATTGCAATTCATTCCGAGCAATTGACACATGAATGTTGTCGCTCTCAATTTTTGACTACGGCCTCAGCATCAAGATACTTCAGAATGCTGCCTTGATTCTGGAGCGATCGCTTCAATCTTAGACTTTTTCAGTTAAGTCTGTCTAGCAAATGGAGTCGCCTAGGGACTTCCAAGAAAAATAAATACCCATCGCTTTGGTGAGCAGGGGAAGCAGGGGGCGCAGGGGAAGCAGGGGAGGAAGAATCTAATGATCGTCTTCGCTCCCAAAATTGAATAATTTAATTTCTGGAAGTCGCCTAACAAGCAAATGGAGTTGCCAAACAAGCAAATGGAGTCGCTTAACAAGCAAATGCGATCGATAAACAAGCAAATGCGATCGCCTAACAAGCAAATGCGCTTTCTTAACTAATTACGAATTACGTTAGCGTAGCTGATTACGAATTACTTAAGGCATTTGCTGTAAATATTGCTCATAGCCTAATTCTTCTAGTTTTGCTTGCTTTGTAATTACTGATTCACATAAAGTTTTGCGATATTGCTGCACTTTCTCTAGCAATTCTGGTTGATGAGTTGCGAGGATTTGTACTGCTAAAAGACCGGCATTTTTGGCATTACCGATCGCCACTGTTGCCACAGGAATACCCCCAGGCATTTGTAAAATAGAATACAAAGAATCAACACCTTGTAAGTTACGGGTGGGTACAGGAACACCGATAACAGGAAGTGGAGTTAAAGATGCTACCATTCCTGGCAGATGGGCAGCACCACCGGCACCAGCAATAATTACTTTAATACCGCGTTGGTGTGCAAGTTGAGCATATTGCACCATGCGTTCTGGGGTACGATGAGCAGAAACGATCGCTACTTCGCTTTCAACGCCAAATTCTTCACAAACTGCGATCGCGTCTTTCATGGTGGGCAAATCGGAATCGCTGCCCATGATAATACCAACTAAGGGAGTCATAGAATTTTGGATTTTGGACTTTGGATTTTGGATTAATTGCCGATTGTTCCATCTAAAATCGGGTCAGGTTTAATTATTCCCTAGCCAGTGTGATGACCCAAGCAACACAAAATCCTGTAGATATTATCAATGCTAGAGTGCCTGGTTACAAAGATTTGCAGATGCTCTTGATTAACCAAGAAGGCATAATTGAGCAAATCTTGCCAATGGGTACGCTAGGGATGCACAGATGTACGTCCCTACTAGATGTAGCAGGTGACTGGATTTCTTTAGGCGGCGTTGATTTGCAAATTAACGGTGCGTTGGGTTTGGCATTTCCCGAATTGACGCCTGAAAATGCTCACATACTCCAGAAAATCTCACGATTTTTGTGGGATGTTGGGGTAGATGAATTTTTACCAACACTTGTGACAACTTCAGTCGAAAATATTCAGCGATCGCTTGCTATTATTGCTGAGGTTATCCCCACTCAAAAAGCTGGTGCCAAGATTCTTGGAGTACATCTAGAAGGCCCATTTTTGAATTTCCAAAAGCGCGGCGCACACCCAGCAGAGTACTTGTTACCCTTAACAATTGATCAGGTAAAGCGGGTTTTGAGTAATTATGCTCATGTTGTGAAAATCATCACCTTAGCACCGGAGTTAGATCCCACTGGTAAAGTAATTCCATATTTGCGTTCTCTGGGAATTACCGTCAGTTTAGGGCATTCTCAAGCAACAGAGGCCCAAGGGCAACGGGCCTTTGAAGAGGGTGCAACGATGGTAACTCATGCTTTCAACGCCATGCCACCATTACATCACCGCGAGCCAGGATTATTAGGGGCAGCAATTACCCATCCTGATGTAATGTGTGGTTTTATTGCAGATGGTGAACACGTTTCGCCTACGATGCTGCAAATTTTACTTCGTGCTAGCTATCACGAAAAAGGGCTGTTCCTCGTCAGCGATGCCCTTTCACCTCTAGGGCTACCCGATGGGGTGTATCCTTGGGATACTCGGCAAATTGAAGTTAAAAACGGTACTGCACGACTGCCAGATGGCACTTTATCGGGGACGACTTTACCTTTATTGGTGGGAGTGCAGAATTTGGTGAAGTGGGGAATTTGTGACGTAGAAAGTGCAATTTTACTAGCTACTAATGCACCTAGAAAAGCGATTGGTTTACCAGAAATTGTTAAGAGTCAACCCGCTAATTTATTACGCTGGCATTGGGATGAGACTACAAAAGAATTAACTTGGCGACGTGTTCTTACCGCAGAGATGGTGAAGAAGGCAGGAGATTGGAATTTATCTGTTACTCTCAACTCCATCTAATGGGACTTCCAAATAAAAATATCCCATCCCTGCGGGACGCTACGCGAACGCTTTTAGGGGAAGGGAGTGGGGAGTGGGGAGCAGGGAGCGGGGGGAAGAAGACTTGGAGATAAGGCTACGGTTCAGATAAGCTTTTTTCTCCCCCCCTGCTTCCCCTGCATCCCCTGCTCCCCCTGCCTCTTCATTGAACTATGCAGGATTAGGTTGGGTTCGGCTTTGAAGTAGCTGGATAATAGCAGCTTTTTCTAAGATTCCAACTAGGACACCATTCTTACGAATTACGGGAAGCACAGATAGCTTTTGTTGTTCGAGTACCTGCATGACTTCCAGCAGAGGTTGATCGGATTGAACTGTGGTAGATTCGGTAATTGGTCGCATGACTTCTTTTACTTGAGTTTCTGACCACATTGCTGTTGGAATGGTTCGTAAATTATCAACAGCGATCGCACCTACTAATTGTCCATCATTATCAGTCACTAAGAACCGATGCCAGTTTTGCCCACTTATGACTCGCTCATCGGCAAACTCTCTCAGGGTCAGATTAGCAGATACAATCGGGCTATCATGGGTTACAGCATCTTCGGCTGTCAAACCTGTGAGTTTTTCTTGCACTCGGGCAAATTGAGCTGTATTACCAGCATTTTGCAATAAGAAGAAGCCAACTAACAAATTCCAGAAGTTACCGGCGCTGCCAAATAATACTAGGGGAAGTACACCTGAAAGAATTGCTACCCAACCAAAGATTTGCCCAACTCGACTAGCAAAGGTCACACCTTTATAAGGATTGCCTGTAATTTTCCAAACGAGGGCTTTCAGTATATTTCCGCCATCTAAGGGTAAGCCAGGAATCAGGTTAAATAGCGCTAATGCCAAGTTAACAGAAGCTAAAACACCAAGAATTGCTGCTAACGGCCCTGATGCAGTAGTAGTCACACCAATTACTGTAACGATACCGCACAGTAGGAAACTAACTAAAGGCCCTGCGATCGCTACCCAAAAAGCTTCACCTGGGGTTTTCGATTCTTTTTCTAAGCTAGCTAAACCGCCAAATATAAACAGCGTGATAGATTTGACATCAATTCCCTGACGAATCGCAACAAAACTGTGGCCTAATTCATGGGCGACGACAGAGGCAAATAACATCAGCGCTGTCATCAATCCCAGTAGCAAAGCTAATCCCGCAGACAATTGGGGAAATTGTGCCGCCAGTCCACTGCTATAGCTCCAAGTTACTAAACCCAGAACTAAAAACCATGACGGATGGATATAGAAGGGAATTCCGAAGAGATTACCAACGCGAATTGTGCCATTCATGTCGTTCACCTTTGATTTCAGCTTCGAGAAGTTTGCTTTCTTCCTTCTCGATGTCTTCAGTGTAACGAAAGGTTAAGAGATTTTAATCTTGATGGTGGTAGTGGTGTCCGTCTGTAAAGGTGCGGTTATTGGCAATATTGGAACCCACATTTCACACTTCGTTTTGTCATATGCAAATATTACAAATGTTGGACTAATAGTGGTTGAATAGCGATGTCTACGACGGGCTACGCCTACGCCGAAAACCCAAAAGATAGCAGTGTTAATGCTTAAGGCTACCAATGGGTTTTTGTAAAATTTGTTGAACTATTGATGTATGACATTTTGAAGTGCGGAATGTGGACTTAAAAAGGATGTTTCGCAAGCTTGAGGTTTCAGCAGTAGTCATTTACTATGGAAAAAATCGATATATTTCCTTGCGATGTAATACACGAACAAAGATAATTACATCTTCGTCTTCGGCAAAACCAATTCGATAGTCACCAACTCGGATACGATAGTAATTTCCATCTGCCTTAAGTTTTTTGATGTTGTTGATATTCAAGAGACTTTCAGCAGTTTCCACTTCTTCTATTACAGTCTTAATTTTCAGGAGCAAGTCCTCATCTCGAATCTTACTAAGATCCTTTTCAAAGCTTTTTCTGAACTCGACTTTCACGGTTTCGGCTCCAAAAGTTGAAAGATGGAGTCGCGGTTAACCAGTTCAGTTGTTTCACCTTCCGCGATCGCTCTTTCCATTGCTATGTCTTCAATAATTTCTGCCAAAAATTCAGAGACTTCTTCACGGTTATCACGAATCAATTCGACGATTGCGTTTTTCAAGATTTCCTTGAGTTGTTCTGGATTTAGGGTAATCTCGGACATTATGCCTCCATTAAATTAAGTTGAATTTGATAAATTAATACCAACAGCTTCAAGTTGTTGGTTTATCCAAGTCGTTGCCTTCTCTTTATCCTGTTCTACTCCTGTTTTAGGCATTCAACTCAAACGGTTGAAAAATCAATATTTTCGTAAAGTTCTGCAATTTGAATTTGCAACTCAAAGGTATTCAAAGAAAGGGTGATAGCTGGATCGTCGTATTCTGAAAATAGCCACTGATGAGCGGCTGTTTTGACATGATGCTCAACGTGTATCCGATATTGATCGATCAACAGATATTCTTGGAAGGTGGGAATTGTGCGATAGGCAACGAATTTCTCACCGCGATCGTAGTTTTGGGTGGACTTAGACAACACTTCAGCGATAAAGCAGGGGTTCACCACGGTATCTTTGCGTCCAGTTTGAAGTTCTAAGGGTTTAAGCAGAACCATCACGTCGGGATAGGTATATAGGCTGGCACTAGAAATCCAAAGTCGTTGATCAGCATAGAAAGTCCGGTAGTCTTCGCCTTTTAGTGCAGATTTAAGCAAAATATACAAGTTTCCAGCAATATCGTTGTGGTTGGGTGTTCCACCAGTCATTGGAATAATTTCTCCATCACGGTATTCGTTGCGGATGTCGGAGGCGATTTCCAGTTCCAGGTACTCTTCAACGGTGTAGTGTTTTGTCTCAGGTTGAGCAATCATGTCAGTTTTACCCCCAAGGCTTCAAGTTGCTGGTTTATCCAAATTGTGGCTGTCGCTTCATCAGTTTCTATTGCCCGTTCTACTCCTGTTTTAGCAATTTCTAGCAGTTGTTTCGATTGCTCCCGTGCTTTACGAGATGCCCTGACCTTTTCTGTAATTTTCTGGCGAGTAGATTCTTGCGGTAGCGTGATCGGAATATTTAACAAATCTTCAGTAGAAATTGCTGGATACATACTGGCAGTCGTATGAAGATCAAGGATTTCGCAGACAATGGGCGATCGCAAATAAACCAGTAAAACTTCTGGCTCTATTTTGGTTGGTTTTAAAACAGCAAAACCAGATGAACAAATGTAATTACTTTGCTCTGTTTCAATCAGGGCTGAGAGTCTGCGAATGGGGCGAACGGTTGACGTAATTACATCGTTAGTTTTGACAATCCACTGCGCTCGACTGGGGGCTTCTTCCATTGCTACTACTTCACTATTGGCAAAGCCTTCTCCTCTGAGATTACCAATTTCAATGTAATTAAACGTGCCTTGTTCTTCGGGCTGAAATTTGCGCTTTGCGAGTGAGACAACATTGCTAATACAAAGACCAGATTGACGTATGATTGCCATGACTTTTTGCTGTTTTGGCTGGTAATACTCAGCATCGAAGCGACCGGAGGACAGGAACGACTCAGCAAAACTCTTGACGGCAAAGGTTTCTTCCGTGGTTTGCCAGTTTTTCAAGCCAAGCTCCGACAACAGCAAATCCTCAGCTTGTTGATAGAATTTCTTTGAATCTTTAAGAATATTATATGAATACTTAATTAGTAATTCAAGAAAATCTTGAAAATCAGACTTTAGAGTAGGAATCAGAAGATTCTCAAGAATAGTTAGGTTGACATGTCCTTGTAAACCTCCACTAGCAAATCTAAACAACTGACTTGTACCAAACTTTGAATTTATAAATCCTACAAGATAAAAGGGGTTTACGCGATTTTTATTGCTCTCTACGATGATGATATCAGCAGAATTAACAACTTCTGAATCTAGATAAATACTAGCTTTACCAAAAGATCCGCTTCTGGCAATAAGAACGTCACCCTTTTTTATCTGAGATTTTTTAAGCTGTTGATGAAATTTTTGAGTTATTCTTTGACAATCTTCAGTATTGACAAAGAATTCATCTATATTCCGAGTCTGTAGTAATACAGCGCTTCCGCCTGTTATAAGGTACACTAGGTTAAAATATAAATACTTTTAAATGAAGTCATACTCTATCGAGCTTCGAGAAAAAATAGTTGCAGCACATATTCAAAAAAATATCTCAATCAGGAAAGTAGCTAACA
>NZ_DASQZC010000287.1:0-34930 GCF_035638895.1 Nostoc sp.
GTCAACTGCGCTCGTGGTGGGATCATTGATGAAGTAGCTTTAGCAGCAGCTCTAAAAGCGGGTAAAATCGGGGGTGCAGCCTTGGATGTGTTCGAGTCAGAACCACTGGGTGAATCTGAATTGCGATCGCTAGGCAAAGAAGTTATCCTCACCCCCCACTTGGGAGCCTCTACCGCAGAAGCTCAAGTGAATGTGGCTATTGATGTTGCCGAACAAATTCGGGATGTACTTTTAGGACTACCAGCCCGTTCAGCCGTTAACATTCCCGGACTCGGCCCCGATGTGTTGGAAGAACTCAAACCTTATATGCAACTAGCAGAAACTCTAGGTAATCTAGTAGGACAGCTAGCTGGCGGACGGGTGGAAGTACTCAATATTCGACTACAAGGGGAACTTGCAACCAACAAAAGTCAGCCTTTGGTGGTAGCTGCCTTAAAAGGTTTACTTTACCAAGCTTTGCGAGAACGAGTAAATTACGTAAATGCCAGCATAGAAGCCAAAGAACGCGGAATTCGAGTGATTGAAACCCGCGATGCTTCCATTCGAGACTATGCCGGAACACTGCATCTAGAAGCCACTGGTACTTTAGGTACTCATTCTGTCACCGGCGCTTTGTTGGGTGAGCGAGAAATCCACCTAACTGATGTTGATGGTTTCCCCATTAACGTCCCACCGAGCAAATATATGCTGTTTACCCTGCACCGCGATATGCCGGGGATTATCGGCAAACTCGGTTCTCTACTCGGCAGTTTCAATGTGAATATTGCCAGTATGCAAGTAGGTCGTAAAATCGTCCGTGGTGATGCCGTAATGGCTCTGAGTATAGATGACCCTTTACCAGAGGGCATTTTGGATGAAATTATAAAAGTCCCTGGTATTCGGGACGCGTATACAGTAACACTATGAGTGCTGAGTGAAAAAAGTTAGGAGTGAGTAGTGAGGAGTTAGAAGTTAAACAGGAGAACTCCTAACTCTTAACTCCTAACTCCTAACTCATAACTCTGTTAAACTCAGCATTCAAAAATGGCAAACACCTGGTGGGAACTACAGATTTTATGTGAGCCAGACCTAGAAGATTCGATCTTTTGGCGACTGGAAGATTTTGGCTGTCGGGGAACAGCTAGTGAAAACAAAGGAAATTCATCTTTAGTCAGGGCTTATTTATCGACAATTCAAACGCAGCTGCTAGATTTGGCAGCGCTATCGCTGTGGCTGCGTCAAGATGCTCTCTGTGTAGGAGTTTCATCTCCCTCACTGCAATGGCAGTTAATTGATGAGGAAGATTGGGCGACTAGCTGGAAACAATATTGGCACCCGCAGGAAATAGGCGATCGCTTTCTAATCAACCCCGCGTGGCTACCATTACCAGAAACAACGGAACGGTTAGTGATTCGTCTTGACCCTGGTGTAGCATTTGGTACGGGCAACCATGCCACCACTCAGCTATGTTTGGAATCTCTGGAAATGCGGCTAAGTGGAGTTCCTCAGTCGTTTGTGGGTGCTAGTGGCAAACATGAACATCTGGTAATTGCGGATATTGGCTGTGGTTCTGGTATCCTTTCTATTGGGGCGCTGCTACTGGGAGCAGAGAAAGTCTATGCCGTAGATAATGACCCTTTAGCGGTGCAATCAACTATCAGTAATGCTGCGCTGAACGATATTAGTCCAGAACGTTTATTATCAGCACTGGGAAGTGTAGACGTTTTGACAAAACTGCTTGAAAATCCAGTGGATGGTATTGTTTGCAATATTTTGGCTCATGTAATTATTGAACTAATTCCAGAAATGAGTGCGATCGCTAAACCTGAAACTTGGGCGATCTTCAGTGGTATTTTACTAGAACAATCTAAAGGTGTTGCTGATGCTTTAGAACAAAATGGTTGGGTGGTTGCTACCCTGTGGAAACGAAAAGAATGGTGTTGCTTGAATGCACGGCGTTCTTAACCCAGTAGCTAGTAGTGTACTGTGGTGGAAGTTTTTTGTCATTACCCGCATTTATTGTAATAGTCAAAATATTGTGCTTACCGACATCCCGCCTTGCCTTTATAAGGGGGATTTAGGGAGATATAAAAGGATTTGATACATCACTAAGAACTTTTCAAACATCCTCTCAGAGTGCTTGGTGCAGATCCAGATTCTTTGGTTTAGGATGTGCTTTGGGGTGAATTATGGCGATCGCAATCTCCGACAACTAAGCCACAAGTCTAAAAAACTGCTGAACGAGTATCAAAGACTCTCGCACGAGTATTAAAGACTCGCCCACGAGTATCAAAGGCTCTCGCACGAGTATCAAAGACTCGCCGACGAGTATCAAAGACTCTCGCACGAGTATTAAAGACTCGCCCACGAGTATCAAAGATTCTCCCGCGAGTATTAAAGACTCGCCGACGAGTATCAAAGCCTATCGCACGAGTATTAAAGACTCGCCGACGAGTATCAAAGACTCGTGGATGAGTCAGCTGAACGCAAAAGGGGCGATCGCTTACAGGAATTCTTCAAAATAAGCGACAGTTCCCAGCCTAGAAAGCCAGATTAAATTCTGACTTTCTTAATTACGAATTACGAATTACGAATTACGAATTACGAATTAAATCTTGCACTCTCGCCACCACTTGCCCTAATCTCTCAGCATCAGGAGATTGGATACGCTGCAATATCTCCAAGGCTGGCTGCAAAGAATCTAGTGCTTGATTGTAATTGCCCTGTTGTTCTGCTATATGCCCTAACCACCACAACGTCATTGCCTTGGTTTGGACATCGCCGATTTGTTCTGTGATGGCAAGGGATTGTTGATAAAGGGCGATCGCTTCTTCTATTTCTCCGGTATTGGCTTTGAGTATTCCCAATTGGTGCAACGTCGCCGCCTTGCCTTGGACATGGCCGATTTGTTCTGTGATGGCAAGGGATTGTTGATAAAGGGCGATCGCTTCTTCTATTTCTCCCCTATTGGCTTTGAGTATTCCCAGTTCGTGCAACGTCGCCGCCTTGCCTTGGACATTGCTGATTTGTTCATTGATGGCAAGGGATTGTTGATAAAGGGCGATCGCTTCTTCTATTTCTCCGCTATTGGTTTTGAGTCTTCCCAGTTCGTGCAACGTCGCCGCCTTGTTTTGGACATTGCCGATTTGTTCTGTGATGGCAAGGGATTGTTGATAAAGGGCGATCGCTTCTTCTATTTCTCCCCTATTGGCTTTGATATTTCCCAGTTGGTGCAACGTCGCCGCCTTGGTTTGGACATCGCCGATTTGTTCTGTGATGGCAAGGGATTGTTGATAAAGGGCGATCGCTTCTTCTATTTCTCCGCTATTGGCTTTGAGCATTCCCAGTTGGTGCAACGTCGCCGCTTTGCCTTGGACATTGCCGATTTGTTCTTTGAGAGCGAGGGATTGTTGATAAAGGGCGATCGCTTCTTCTATTTCTCCCCTATTGGCTTTGAGATATCCCAAGTTGTTCAACGTCGCCGCCTTGCCTTGGACATTGCCGATTTGTTCGTAGATAGCGAGGGATTGTTGATAAAGGGCGATCGCTTCTTCTATTTCTCCGGTATCGGCTTTGAGCATTCCCAATTGGTGCAACGTCGCCGCTTTGGTTTGGACATCGCCGATTTGTTCATTGAGAGCGAGGGATTGTTGATAAAGGGTGATCGCTTCTTCTATTTCTCCCCTATTGGCTTTGAGATGTCCCAAGTTGTGCAACGTCGTCGGCTTGCCTTCGACATCGCCGATTTGTTCGTAGATAGCGAGGGATTGTTGATAAAGGGCGATCGCTTCTTCTATTTCTCCGGTATCGGCTTTTAGCATCCCCAAACAATGCAACGTCGCCGCTTGTTCTGGTTTATCTTCTAAAGGACAAAGGTTTAACGCTTGTTGATAATGCTTTAGTGCCTGATCAACCTCACCAACTTGGCTCTCACAATAACCCATCTCCCTGAGAACGCGATAGTCTTCAGTAATTTCTAAGGTTGATTTGCACAACTGCACCGCTTCCCGAAATCTACTTTGATGCCACCAGCGATTTGCTAAACTGCTTGCTATATTGGCTGCTTTTTTTCCTTCCTTACCCAGCAACGCCAACCGATGAATTTCTAACTGTTGTTCCTCAATTCCTGTGTTCGCCTCTTCCCACCACAAACGATACAGCGCCTCAGCCGCTTGCTTATGCAAAACTTCCCCATCTTCCACTAACTGCACAGGCAAAATGCGCGGCACTCGTAAAGCCTTATCATGGCTTACTTCCAACAGTCCTAACGCCACTGCTCGACTAATATAATGTTCCAAATTGGCGATGCTATCACAAACTGCGGCTAAAGCTTCCCTTGGTACTGGTAACTCAAACACCAAACCCCGTGACAACATCTCCCGCATGGTTGTATCCATCTGTGCCAGCAACGCCTCTGCCAAAACTTGCTCTCGCAACTCCACCGGATCTGCTGCTAACCGATTCAAAATTGCCGCCACATCAACAGTTGTATTTTGCAGAATCTTATCCAACCATTCCAGCAAGCGGGGATTACCATCTGCCAACTTCTGCGCTTGTGATTTTAACGCCTCATCCACCTGAGATTTCGCACTAAAGGCAGTGAGGCGACTAAACTTTTTTTGCAAATCTGCACCTTGCAGTGCATCCAACGGCTGCTTGTGGAAATACTGCAACTGCGTAAATTCAAAATCGTAACGGCAGGTAATAATGATGCGGTGGGAAGTGGAATTTTCTCTAATTGCCCAAACTAAAGCTTTCATTACCTCTGCTGCTTCTGATTGCAAGACATAACTCTGATCGCGAGGTTCTAAATTCACTTCAAAGTCATCCAGCACCAACAAAAACGACTTCGCATCCTCATGCAACTGCTGGAAAACTCGCCGCAGCCGAAACTTCAATTCTTCATCATAATTTTGTAAGCTTTTGCGTTGTTCGTTGTCATCCAACTTTTCAGTCAAGCGATTCACCAAACTAGCTTCATCGATTCGCCCCACCCAGACAACACGCTCAAAATTGGGCAGTCTGTCACAAAGCCTAGCTGCTAAACTACTTTTACCCAAACCGCCCATCCCATGAATCAACACCCCTACCTCATCGTTTGGTTGACTCAGCGCCCGCAAACAATTTTGCAATTGCCGACGACGACCAACAAAACTCTCTCGCGTCGGGACTTTCACCTTACCCGCAGGATCTAAAAACTGGGTAGAAACAGAAAGCGGTGGTGCTGGTTTCCGTCCACGAGTCCGCAAAGGTGTAACTAATGAACTCGGTAAATTGTCTTTTGCATACAGCCGTAATAAATGCCAATCCCGCTCTTTGTTCTTAATTAATGCTTGGTAAGTACAAGCAAGAGCTTCAGTGATTTGTTTTCCGGCTGATAATTCCTCATATAATGCGGCAGCTGCGGCTGTAGCTTCAGGATCTAAAACCTTCTGACCCCAACCCAAAACCGCTTTTGCACCAGAGTTCAGCAATTCTTCAGCCATTGACGGCACAGAACCGCCATTACCAGCTTGCCCAGTGCGACAACCAGAGAGGAAGATGAGTTTAGGCAGTCGAAATTGTAATTCTTTGGCAATATCCCCAGCACTGGCATAGAAAGCTTCACCGATTTCGGTTTCTGTAATAAAGCGGGGTTGTCCATCTTGTAAAGTAGCATGACCCGTCAGGTGTAAAACATCAAAATAATCTTTGCCGTAACTATCGACTAAATAACCCAACTCCAACAAACAGCCGCTTTCTTCCACCGTTAGCGCTAAAGATTGCCGCTTTGTCGCCTCCAAAATCCGTGCTTCCTCTCCCTCAAAATCCAACACAGGCTCGACATTCAACGGCGAAGTCGCCATAAACAAAACTTGCAGCGCCCGGTTTTCTGGTTCCCCGTCAATGGTCAATTTTTTTACCGTGCTATCTGACAACCAACGCACCGGGACAATAGCCGGGACACGCTGCACTAAAAAACCATTGCCATCGTGCAGCACTTCCCAAGGCAGATGGGCGAGTTTTTCTGTTGCGGCGATCGCTAACACAATCCCCTCACGCCGATACTTATCTAGCAAGGGTTGCAGCCAGCGATCGCTCCCATCCAACCAGTTATACAACCGCCGTCCAGTTACTGTATAATCCTCTGGTAAACTCGAAACATAGTAATCTCGTTCTGCCAACTCAATCAAATCAGCGACTTCTGTTAAACAGAGCGATCGCCTTTCATACTTGTTTGGATTATCAACAAAGTAACGTAACTCTACGTAATTCTCGGCAACTGGCTTAAGGTCGAGGTGGAGGGTTTGCACGCTTTAAATCTTGATACTTCAGTATTTACCCCAAGTGTACCACCCCCAATTCCGTAACAACAGACGCGATTCATCGCGTCTCTACGATTCTAAAATTTGGCGAATCTCTTCCAGGGTTGCATTCTCTAAAAGGAGTCGCCTACCATTGCGCCCGACAATCAACACCTTTTCAATTCTTTTACCAGACTGTTTAGCTTTATACTCTTGATACCACTTGCGAATTTGTTCAGCAATGGCGATCGCACCCCCAACAATACCAACAATGGTTGCAACAGTTGCTATTACTCCTTCTCTTTCCGGTGCAGATGCACTCACTGCATAGTTACCAGATATACCAGGAATTGCCAAAAGCGCCTCTGTTGCTGCGATCGCATCTTTACCCTCAATCGCCAACTGAATTTCTGCCATAGTGTTGATCTGCAAGTAACTCCAGGCTTATATTAACTGTTTTGCCGTAAGTTCCCCGCGCTCATTTGGTAATCCGAATCAGTGGCGAGTTGGCAGACTAGAGGAGAATGAAATAACCTTGCGATTAAAGTAATTAAAAACTAATAAAGACCTAATGTCTAAAAAGTCCGATTCGCAGTTCCAAAATCTCTTTAGTTCACCCAAACCAACCAACTGGGACGAAAGATTAGCCCAAATAGCCTATCGTTTTAACCGGGAGTATCAACGTGAAACCTTTGAACTCCCAGCAGAAGTACAGGCGATGCCGATATTTCGTGAGTGGATTGGAGGTAGTTTCTCAGGGAGAATTGCTTCCCCTTTCTGGGAAATTGCTGAACCTAAAAAGAACCAGCACTGTTTAGATATAGGCTGTGGTATCAGCTTTTTAATCTATCCTTGGCGGGATTGGCAAGCATTTTTTCATGGGCAAGAAATCAGTAATGTGGCACGCGATACCCTTAATTCTCGTGGGCCACAGTTGAATTCTAAGCTGTTCAAAGGTGTTGAGTTGGGAGCAGCCCATCAGTTAAACTATTCACCAGAGCAATTTGATCTTGCGATCGCAACAGGATTTAGCTGCTATTTTCCACTCGAATACTGGAATGCTGTACTAGCAGAAGTCAAGCGCGTATTAAAACCAGGTGGGCATTTTGTGTTTGACGTTCTCAATCCAGAACAGCCTTTAGCAGAAGATTGGGCAGTTTTGGAAACCTATTTGGGGGCTGAGGTTTTTTTAGAGCCTTTGGCTAAGTGGGAAAAAACCATTAAAGCGGCTGGTGCTAAAGTCGTAACTCACAAATCAGGGGAATTATTCGAGTTATACAAAGTGCGGTTTTAAAAATACTATTACTCAGGGATAAGTGGACTCATGGGATCTAAAGAAGTTGTAAAAACAAAATAGATTACCCCAGTTCCGAGAATCATCACAGCGAGACTGAACAGCAACACCCATCGGTCTGTTGGTTCATAAGTATCTTCTTCGATATCACGACGGACAGCGAAATAGTGTGACGTTGAGAGCCACACTGTGATTAAACCCACCAGCGAGAAGACTAAACCTAACTTCCAGCCGTTGCCAGGACGGGGTACTAAAGGTACTTGGAAAGCACGCAGACGCACAATGACGACACCAAAACCTAAAAGAGCGATCCCTGTCCGCATCCAAGCGAGGTAGGTACGCTCATTTGCCAAGTGATCTCGAATTCGGGACGGATTTAATCGTCCTGGCTTTTTTTTATCTTTATCTTCTTCTGTAGGTTTCGATTTTAACTGCATCAATAACACCCTTATCCCCAAAGCGGCTCTTATCAAAAAAATACGGAGGTAATAGCAAATCTCCTTCCAGATGACTTGCACCCAACGCAATAATTGCGCTAATAAAATATACCTGTTGTGATTGTACATTTTTCTTAAAATTTATTTTAATGCAGATATCTAAATAAAACAAGCCTAAGATTGAGGATAGATAAAGTCAAAAAAACAGCCAAGATCAGAGAGGTTTTACCAGTACTTGTCCTGTTTATCCTGTGATTTTGGCTGTTACCTTATTTAAATTGAGAACAATTATTCAAAAATAGATTATGCAGTTCTATCTCAAGACTGATTGCTAGGCGCATTAGGAACTCGTGTATTTATGATAGCCTGCGATATATCTGGGATAAACCAATTAGCCGTTTTGCTGTTAACAATTTTCACAGTTGGAACATTTAAGTCAATCGCACCAGTATCTGGATTTGTTTTAATTACCAACTGAGTTCCATCAAGTATTTTTAGAGCAGCCGGCCCTGTCAACTCTTGACCTTGCCCATTAGGACTAGAAGTGAAATTTGCTACTTTGACATCATTCGCTAGATAGATACCATCACAATCCCAGTTATTTTTAGTGGACTGACCATTAGCTAAAAAATACAGGTTATTGTCGTATATGGCATCTTCTTCTTCGTCTTCATCATTTGGTCTTTTGCCATATACAGCTATGGTATTACCTGTTTGGTTTTCGCATTGGCCCCAGTTAATTCCCGTCTCTAAAGCATATTTTTGCAGTGTTAATTCTTCGGTTCTCTTTTGAATTTCTTCTGGTGTAAGACCTTCAACTTGAGTTTGGGCATCTTTTGTCTGAGAGAGTTCGTTTAGAGCTTTAGTGACTTCGATATAGTCAGGGTTTTTGCTAAACTTTGGTCTATCAGCAAAAGAAGGTTGAGCAAAGGCGAGATTCACCAAAACCATCAAGACAATTAGCAGAGATTTCCAGATTTTCATGTTTTGACTCCTGTTGATAGGTAAGATATTTTGCAGTTTAGAATTCATTTTGACCAGAAAATTCATGATACACCTCTTCTTAGATACTTAGTTTTTCTTGTTCTTCGCTCGACGACTGAGTATTGAAACCTAAGATTAATGAAAATATATAACTAGAAACTACAGATAAAAGAGTCCAAGTAACATTCTCTGTAACAATGAATATACCGAGTCCAATCAATATACAAGGCACAAAAGTATTGCCATTCTCTGTTAAAAAGTTAGCGATCGCAGGCAAATAAGTTAACTTATAAGCGGCATAACACCATACGCCCACCATTGTAAAAAATACACTTAGTATTACCAGCAGACTATCTAATTCCGAGTTGGCAAACAGGGGCACGTATACACTGATATTATCACTACCATTCGCAAAGGCGATCGCAGCTACATTGCATGTTTGCGGAGAGATAAAACTGGCAAGTATAGAGGGACAAGACGGTTCGGTTTCTTCTTCAGATTCCTCTGATGAATCCTCTTCGCGTTTTAGTAAACTACTCACACCAATGATTATTGGCATTAAACCAAGTAGTCTAATCCAGTCTTGCGGTATGATCAGTCCACCGAAGAAACCGGGAAGGCTAGCAACGATTAATGCAGCAAAACCGAGATACTGGCCAGCAAAGATGTGACGATTGCGGAACGTTTTATTTATTTGTGAAAAAAGCAACGTCAGAATGACAATATCATCAATGTTGGTGGCAGTGAATGCGGTAATCCCTGTGGTAATTGCAGTTACGAAATCGCTCATTTGTGGAAATCCTTATTTTCATGCTTGGGAATTAGACAGTGGCATGGGGCATTGGGCATTGATTATTTCCCCCCTACTCCTGTGCTCCCCCTGCTTCCCCTGCTCTCTACTTGGTCGTTTGAGTTCGTGTCGAAGCTTTGATTTATACTTTAGTCAAACTAACCGATAGAATCAAATGCTTTTGTTTGTCAAAATGATAAATGAAAGTGATTAAAATTTTACACCAAGTTGTAGGGATACCATAAATGGCAGGAATGACGTTTGAGCAGTTAAAGATTTTTCTGGCTGTGGCGCAGCACTTACACTTTACTCGCGCAGCAGAGGAGCTTTACATTACACAACCGGCAGTCAGTGCAGCAATCCACAACTTAGAACAAGAATACGGAGTAAAACTGTTCCATCGGATTGGTCGCCATATCGAGATTGCTGAGGCTGGTAAATTATTGCAAGTAGAAGCACAGAAAATTCTCGATCAAGTTTCCTTGACTGAAAGGGGATTGCGGGAATTGAACAATCTGCAACGGGGTGAGTTGAAATTAGGGTCAAGTCTGACAATTGGTAACTACTGGCTACCAAGTAAGATTAGTGAGTTTAAAAGCCAATATCCGGGTATCCAGATTAACTGTAGCCTTGCCAATACAGAAGAGATTTGTATGGGAACGGCGACAG
Organism: Nostoc sp.; assembly: GCF_035638895.1. Taxonomy (GTDB): domain Bacteria; phylum Cyanobacteriota; class Cyanobacteriia; order Cyanobacteriales; family Nostocaceae; genus Nostoc. The sequence goes on from NZ_DASQZC010000287.1 coordinate 10,438, forward strand.
GACAGTTTGATTTGGGTTTAGTAGAAGGAGATGTCAAACCAGCGCTTCAAAGTACTCTAGAGTATGAAATAGTGGGGAGCGATCGCTTACAAATTGTAGTAGGTCAAAAACATCCTTGGTTTGAGTGGGGAGAAATTGACTTAAGCCAATTGACTCAAACCCTTTGGGTGATGCGAGAACCAGGTTCTGGAACCCAGCAAAGGTTTGAGGAAGCCCTACAAAATTGGGGAATCAATCTCAGTGAGCTGGATGTAATTTTAGTATTTAATAGTGGAGAGATGACAAAAGCAGCGATCGAAGAAGGTGTTGGTGCAATTGGAATTTCTGAGTTGATGGTAAAAAAAGAAATCCAGTTGGGAACTCTGCGGGCAATTCGAGTGATTGATAATAGAGAGGCTAAAGGTACGATGCCTACGGCGGGCTACACCTACGCAGAAATAGTTCGACCTTTTTTCAAACTCAAGCATCGTCAGCGTTTTCAAACTGCTCTTTCCAAAGTTTTTGAACAAATGTTGATATCGTCTATGTTAGATGGCTCACATCAACATGTATCAAAATCAGTTATTTAAAAAGGTCTGGGGGCTAGGAATTAGGGATTAGATACCAAATCCAAAAATTATGGTGGTTGCTCTTACCCACCACCAATTTTAAAAAACTTTTTCCTAATTCCCAGTTCTCAGCCCCCAATCCCCAGTCCCCTTCATACCTTTCGCATATTTTGGCTAATGGGGTCAAAACCTCTAGAAAACCGCGTGCTGTCATCGTAGTAAGCGCCAGTCAAATTCGCTCCATACAACTTAGCATAGTTGAGTTTTGCTCCCCGGAGATTTGCTTCATTGAGTTTGACACCGCTCAAATTAGCTCTGGTCAAGTTTGCTTTGGCTAAGTTAGCTCTACTTAAATCTGCTCCCCAGAGTTTAGCTTTAGCTAGGTTCGCTCCACTCAAGTCACAACCCCATAAATTGATTCCAGGCAAATAGGCTCCAATCAGCTTGTTCCTACTCAAATTGACGGCTGGAAAATATCTTTCTCCTGCGGCAAAACGCCGTTTTAATTCCTCAGCATTCATGCGTCGCGTTCACCTTTCTTAGCAATACAGAAGTTATTTGTTCCCATTCCTGGCTTAGTTCTCCTAAAAACTCTGGCTGACCACTGCGCTGATACCAGTAACGGGTATTGTTTAAATCGCCTTCTTTCCGGTGCAGGTAAGCATGAACCCAAGCACTATCGGCATCACTGGCATTTCCAAGTATTTCATGAGCTTTGCTCCAATCACCTTTTTTGTCATACCACATTGCTTGCAGCGCTTTTGGTAGCGTCTGGGGACATGAGCGCTGCTTTTCGATTAATCGCAGGAATTCCTCTGTATTCACGATCGCCACCCAACAAGAATCAAACTTCTATCTCTAAGATACTCTTCAGCTTAAGGTTAAGGGGAAAAGAAGAAGCAAGGGAACTGTGGAAGAAGAACAATTGATTATTAACCAATGCTCAATACCTTTCAAATCTGCCTCACTGGAACAATTTCAAACTCGAAAGTACTGATCAAACGGTCATCAATATAAACCTCTATTCTATGCTTACCAAGCGGATCGCCAGGAGCGATCGTCCAAAAATTCTCAATCACACCGTCTGGAGCCGATTGTGTGCGCCGTGTCACAGATGTAGTGCCATCTGTTGATATTGAGAAGTCTTCACCGTTATCTGTACCCCAAGTTTCTGGAGGTTTTGGTAAACGCAAGACTTCGCGCCATTTCACTTCACCTTGGTAGTCTTTGAGTTTAATCCGCCATCCGTAGGCGTTTCCTTGCTGAAGTGGCACTTTTGTTGTCCGCAAAATGGTAACGTTCCCTTTGGCGTCAACTCTCTTCAGCCCGAACTCGGTGTTACTAACAGTAATCTGTTTTGTATTTGTTGGCGTAGGAAATGGTATGGCATTTTGTACCAAAACAGAAGTAGCGTTGATTGGCTCAGAACCTATCACCCCAGATATTAGCCAAGAAGAAGCTAGCACAGCAGTAGTAGCCCAAATTCTCATTAGAATAGTTTTCCTGTCAGACTTTTGGTACTTATTCAAGTAATCTGACATGTTTTCCGGGCCAAGGCTATCTATGGTTGGACAAAACAAAGTTGCTTTTAATAATTGACAGACTCAGAAACTCAAGGAAAACTCGAATTACCTAAATATTTTTACTGAGGCTTGTCCGTATAACTTGCATTAATTTGAGGCGTTGATACAAACTGATTTGGTGATTTCGTGTCTGCTCAAGCCTCACACAGTAATTTTATTGCTTTTAATATATCGTCTCAAAATAAGTTCCAACAAAATCAAAATTTACAGAGCTTATCCGAAGTTTCGCCTATAGGTAAAATTTGGGACAAGCACAGAAGTAATACTGATAAAGTCCTGCATTATTATGCAAAAGCAGACGAAGATTATTTTCAGCAATATGCTTGGCGGATGAGAATATGTTCCGAGTTGCTGAAGTTTCAATTAGTACCAGACGAATCGGAAGGTATTCTCAAGTTAAAGCTATCAGATACCCGATTCTGTAGGGTTCGTCATTGTCCGGTTTGTCAGTGGAGGCGTAGACGCAAAGCGGCTTGTCGTCAGACATCGCTCATGTGGAAAGCAAAAGCTTACAAAATTCTCCCACAGGTTGTCACTGATTATCCCAAGCACCGTTGGCTATTTATTACCTTGACTGTAAAAAATTGCCAGATTGAGGAACTCAGGGAAAATTTGGATTTGATAAATAAAGCTTTTAAGCGATTCACTGAATTGAAAGCATGGCCTGCAAAAGGTTGGGTGAAGTCTATTGAAGTAACTAAAGGTAGAGATGGAGTCTCAGCACACCCGCATTTACATATTTTGGCAATGGTACCGCCTTCGTATTTTAGTCATGGGTATCTTTCTCATGCCAAATGGGTAGCGTTGTGGCAGCAGTGCTTACGGATTGATTACCAACCTGTTGTTCATACTAGCGCGATTGCAAAGCATCATAACCCATCACTACTCATCCCAGAAATTCTCAAGTATCAAGTGAAAGAGTCAGATTTGGTAGGTGATAAAGAATGGTTTTTAGAGTTAACCCGTCAACTGCATAAAAGTAGAGCGATCGCTGTTGGGGGTATACTCAGGTCGTATATGCGGGAATTAGAGGAGAAAAACCAAGACCTCATTGATGAAAGTGAAGAGACAGATGAGGTAAATGGAGAAAGTTTGTTTTTCCGATGGGAGCGCAAGTTACAAAGATTTAATATAGAGTGATAACTTCGAGAGGCACATTTATAAATTGTAAAAATAAATTGGGAAGGTATAAGACTGAGCGATTTAAACTGTCTTTAAAAAATTAACTCATAGTGACTTCACTGTTACTGCTAGCTGTAATCCCAACCCATCCAGTAATTTCCTCAGACAATAAAATTCAATTTCTCCTTGCTCAGATAGCATCAAGTTGAGTTGCTCATAGGATTGTTTAACTTGCGCTGGAAATTGATCAATTCCACCCTGTGCTTCAATAACATTTTTGAGCGCTTTTCCTAACATTTTAGGATCGCCCTCTTCTAGAACTACTTCGATATAAGATGCTGCTTCTAATGGATCTTGGAGATGTTTAACTAGTCCCTCGTGATAGCTTACACTTCTAGGCATTATCTCTACTCCTATAGTCTTTCCAATATTCCTGAGCTTTATCAACATCTTGTTTCTGAGTACTTTTATCTCCACCACATAAAAGAATAATAATTGTTATACCTTCTTGTCCAAAGTATATGCGGTAGCCCGGCCCATAGTCGATTCTCAATTCAAAAACACCTTCTCCAACTGACTTACAATCACCTAAATTACCATCTTCAACTCGGTCAAGTCTGGCTCTTATTTTAGCTTTTGCTCTTCTATCTTGCAGAGAATCAAGCCACTCATCAAAAATATTTTTTCCATCTACTGTCAGATAATTCCTAATTTCTCTTGGTTGCACTTCCATGATTCTTTGGACAAGTCTATTTATAAATCATGAAATAATTCATAGTTTTCTCGCCGCCAATCTTTGATTAACCAACTCAGCCGCTAAATGTATCGCTGCTTTCATACTCGTAGCATCAGCAATTCCCTTACCCGCAATATCAAACGCTGTTCCATGATCCGGGGAAGTCCGAACGAAAGGAAGACCTATAGAAGTATTAACTGCCCGATCAAACGCCATCAGCTTCACAGGAATTAAGCCTTGGTCGTGGTAAAGTGCCAAGTAGCCATCAGCAGGATTTTGTACTAAAGAATTTCCATACCAAGCTTGACCAGGTTTAACCCACATCGTATCTGGCGGTATTGGCCCATCTAGCTGTAATTGTGGTCTATTTTGCCGCTCTTGCTCTAACCAGGGAATTAACCAATCTTGTTCTTCATGTCCAAGTTGTCCCTGTTCGCCACTGTGGGGATTTAAACCTGCGATCGCAATTCTGCCATTTTCTATCCCAAAATCTCTCTCCAAACACTCCACCAGCAAATCCAATTTCTGTGTCAGCAACTGCGGTGTCAATGTATCAGCGACTTGACGTAAGGGTATATGTGTGGTAGCAAGCAAAGCGCGGAGTATCCAATTAGTATGGGGCGATCGCGCCACAAATAACATCCCAAAACGGTCAACACCTGATTTTTCTGCCAAAAGTTCCGTTTGCCCTGGATAATTATACCCGGCGGCTTTCCAAGCAGATTTAGCGATCGGACCTGTGACAATAGCATCAAATTTACCAGCGAGTGTTTGAGCGATCGCACATTCCATATACGCAAAACTAGCCGCACCACTCGCCGCATTACCTATTCCAGCGATAATTTGACCTTTAATTTCTTCATCCAACTGCACATCAATAACTGACAACTCGTCTGGATTTGCCAAAGGTGCTAAATTATCGATTAAATTCAGTTTGTGATAAATCTGTGCCAGCAAATCCCGGTTTCCCAGCACTGTAACGTTATATTTTTTACTAATTTCCGGTTCTGCTAAAGCTTTCAAAATTACCTCCGGTCCAATTCCCGCCGGATCTCCCAACGTCAACGCCAGACGCGGGCGATTCTTTTTGCTAAAATTCACTAAATTATCGAAATTATTTTGATACATAAAATTTATTCATAATTATTATCATCAAACTTTTCCGCCATCCCCCTGTTCTCCCGCTCTACAGTAGGGATTGCCCACTAAATGAGTAGGGATTACTTGCTAAACTAGTTTAAAATTATTTACACAGGTCTAATCCTACAGCAACAATTCAAAAGCTTCTGTTAGACCTAGTTTACACACACTAATTTGCATAAGGAGAATCACACCAATGGGCGGCGAACTTTTGAATGCAGCTCTATTGTCCTTCGGTTTAATCTTCGTAGGCTGGGGCTTAGGCGCGTTGTTACTAAAAATTCAAGGCACAGAAGAATAATCCCTACGGTAACTGGCTATTGAGAGGGAAGGGGTTTTCCTCTGCCTTGAAAAGTTCTGTTCGCCCCAATCTGGCGTTCATACTTTTCGCAAACTGGGAAAATTGCTGTCCGGTAAACGGACAGCAATTTTTCCATGAGTCTGTCCATAACAAACGATTTTCTTAGAAAAGATGTAAAGTTTTGTTTGCATAGGTTATTCTGATAACATTCTTATCATAAAACATTAAAATTTATTACAACCCTCATGACATTATTAATCGTCGGTGCCACTGGCACCTTAGGAAGACAAGTGGCTCGTCGTGCAATCGATGAGGGATATAAAGTACGCTGTCTTGTCCGAAGCAGTAAAAAAGCAGCTTTTCTTAAAGAATGGGGTGCAGAACTCGTACCGGGAAACTTACGTTACCCCGATACCTTAGCCGAAGCTTTAGTTGGCGTAACCCAAGTTATTGATGCGTCAACATCTCGTCCTACAGATTCACTGAGTATCAAAGAAGTGGACTGGGACGGCAAAGTAGCATTAATTCAAGCAGCAAAAGCCGCAGGTGTAGAGCGTTTTATCTTCTTTTCGATACTAGATGCTGATAGATACCCAGAAGTACCGTTAATGGAAATTAAGCGGTGTACAGAACTCTTCCTGGCTGAGTCTGGCTTAAATTACACCATCTTACGGCTAGCTGGGTTTATGCAAGGATTAATCGGTCAGTACGGGATTCCTATTTTGGAATCACAGCCAGTTTGGGTGACTGGTAATTCTTCTCCCATTGCTTATATGGATACTCAGGACATTGCTAAGTTCGCAATCCGTGCATTGAGTGTGCCAGAAACGCAAAACCAAACTTTTCCTGTAGTCGGTACTCGTGCATGGAATGCAGAAGAAATTATCAATCTGTGCGAACGTTTATCTGGAAAAGACGCCAGGGTAACGCGGATGCCAATAACCTTGCTGCGGGCTGTGCGCGGCTTAATGCGCTTCTTTCAGTGGGGATGGAACGTTGCAGACAGGCTAGCATTTACAGAAGTATTGGCTAGTGGTAAACAGTTAAATGCTTCAATGGATGAAGTATACACAGTTTTTGGCTTAGATCCGCAACAAACCACAACCCTCGAAAGCTATCTACAAGAGTACTTCAGCCGAATAATGAAGAAGCTCAAAGAGTTAGACTACCAGAAAAATAAAAATAAAAAGCAGAAACCTAAAAAAACTCCTTTTAAACAGTCTTCAAAAGCCAATAGTCAATAATCATTACAAAACAGACATTAGTCGTTAAATTCTAGACTCAAGATATTTGACCTAGATTAATGACTACATGACCAAAATGTGTAAGGATTACATAATACAGAGCATCGCCTAAACTTGGATATTTGAGTGTGCCGAAAGCAGGCATTATCTACAATGACGTTAAACCGGTAGCCGGCCGTGTCGCTATCGAGTTGAAAGACAAGCTAACCGCAGCCGGTTGGGATGTGTGTGTCACATCGAGTATCGGTGGAATATTGGGCTACTCTAACCCGGAGAGTCCTATATGCCACACCCCCATTGACGGTCTAACGCCCCCTGGTTTTGACTCGGATATGGAGTTTGCAGTGGTGTTAGGAGGAGACGGCACTGTTTTAGCAGCGTCTCGTCAGGTGGCTCCCTGTGGTATTCCACTGCTAACAGTGAATACCGGCCACATGGGATTTTTAACAGAAACCTTCCTGAATCAATTGCCCCAAGCACTAGAACAGACAATGGCGGGTGAGTATGAAATTGAAGAACGAGCCATGCTCACCGTCAAAGTGCTTCGGGGAGAAGCAGTGCTGTGGGAAGCCCTGTGCTTGAATGAAATGGTTCTGCACCGGGAACCTTTGACCTCTATGTGCCATTTTGAAATTGCCATAGGGCGTCATGCGCCAGTAGATATTGCAGCAGATGGTGTGATTGTTTCTACGCCTACTGGTTCTACAGCTTACTCGTTAAGTGCTGGTGGCCCAGTTGTCACCCCTGGCGTACCTGCTTTACAGCTAGTACCCATTTGTCCCCATTCCTTAGCTTCTAGAGCATTAGTATTTCCAGATACTGAATCGGTCAACATTTACCCAGTCAACATTCCTCGGCTGGTAATGGTGGTGGATGGTAATGGAGGGTGCTATGTACTACCAGAAGATAGAGTATATATGGAGCGATCGCAATATAGTGTTCGATTTATTCGCCTGCAACCGCCTGAGTTTTTCCGAGTTTTACGAGAAAAATTGGGTTGGGGTTTACCACATATTGCTAAACCAACTTCGGTAGAATTGCCGTAGGGATTAGCATTTTTTATTTTCCCCCACTCCCTACTCCCTACTCCCTAACTTACTGATTTCCTTCCAGAATTACTGGTGTAAAGATGGTATTTAGATTTAGTTATTAAGATTGCATCGCAGAATTAGATGGCTGATACCTGAACGTGCTAAAAGATTCTTAGCAGTGTGTCAAATCAGGATTGCTCCATCATTAAAAACTCGTAATTGCACTTTATAACCGATGTAAAGATTTTCTCTGGAATATCTTTACAATCCCAAATCCAATATCCCAAGTTGTTATGACAGTTGCTCCAAGTCCCTGTGTTTTGGTGATTGAAACCGATGAGAGCCTAGCAAATCAGCTTTCTTGCGATTTGCAAGAAGCCGGCTATGAATCAATTTTGGCTCATGATGCGACTAGTGGTTTACAACACTGTCGCGATCGCCAACCTGCTTTAATTGTTTTAGACCGGATGTTAGCAGGAGAATCAGGACTCTCATTGTGCAAAAATCTGAGAAGCACTGGTATGCGATCGCCTGTATTAATTTTAATGGCGAGGGATACAGTCGATGATCGTGTAGCTTGTCTAGAAGCAGGAGCGGATGATTACATCCTGAAGCCTTATCGCTCAGAAGACTTTTTGAAGTTGATTCGGCTCTACTTAAAACCTGACGTAGATACCACGGAACAGTTACGTTTTGGGGATCTGATTTTAGATATGGCAACTCGCCGTGCTATACATAGCGGACGGGCAATTGACTTGACAATGAAAGAATTTGAACTATTAAAATTCTTAATGGAACATCCCCGTGAGGTGTTAACCCGCGAACAAATTTTAGAAAATGTTTGGGGTTACGACTTTTTGGGTGAGTCCAATGTAATTGAAGTGTATATCCGCTACTTGCGCCTAAAAATTGAAGATGAAGGACAAAAGCGCCTCATTCAAACGGTGCGAGGTGTAGGGTACGTTTTGAGAGAATCTTAGTACACTCTCTACGAGACGCTACGCATAGCTTGCTTCGACCTAGGAGTATGCTTAGAGCGAGTCAGACGCTCCTACGGACGCTCGTTCCTCGCTACCGCAACGCTTACGAGCGTCGCCGTGCCACGGATCACAAAGCGTCCTTAACTTCAATCCTACCTTGCATAAGGTCTGGGTTACTCCTGCCTCCTGAAAGGACGAATAAAAGCCGTGAGTTTTCTAGCTTAAATTCTGTAAAATTGAAATCTAAATTACAAAATCAAAAATAATTATGACTCATCGACTAAGTTTGCTCTCAATGTTGCTGAGTATTTTACTGATGGGCTGTTCTGTGCCAACAACAGCTAAATCTCCCAGCCCCACGTCTAATTCTCAAACTCCAGCACCACAGAGCTTAGGTCAAAAACTACCAATTTCTGCTAAAGCCATTGTTCCTAATGGCACAATCATTCAGTTAGAAGTGGCGCAGACACCACAACAGCAAGCTATGGGGTTGATGTATCGACCAGCTTTGCCAGATGACCGGGGGATGTTGTTTGGGTTTCCTTCACCACAACCGGTTAGTTTCTGGATGAAGAATGTACCTGTGGCCTTAGATATGGTATTTTTACAAAACGGTGTAGTTAAATATATTCAGGCTTCTGCACCTCCTTGTGCAACTGAACCTTGTCCTACCTATGGGCCCAATACACCAATCGATAAGGTGATTGAACTTCGCTCTGGAAGGGCTGCCGAGTTGAAGTTGAAAGTGGGCGATATTGTCAAAATTGAGCCTTGAGACTTCCTTGCTTTGCGTAGATAAAGATTTGGATAGTTGCTCTGTTCAGAGTCTATACTATCGAAGTCTATGTTTTTTTTGTAAAAAATGGCACGTCCTATGGTAAAAATCCATCTGTAACGCTACTATTTAAAAACTGTGGTAATGATGTAAAATTCTACTGTCTCCAACCTGAAATCGCAGTCTTAAGGTTTGGCAAAAATATTCCCTTGGGCGCAAGTGTAAATAGTCGCCAATAAGAGAGTATAGGCTATGGAATCTTTGTTACTACATGTGTAATTAAATAACGCACAAAAGTAAACAAAATGGAGCCGATTGAACTAAGTAAAAATACTGGTTGAGAATTGAGCAGATAATTTGTAAGAAAATTTTTATTTTTCAGAGTTTCTATGAGAAGCCTTTGTTAAAGGCAAATCACAAAAACTCTGGTGGGGTGTATAGCTGATAACGGCAAAGTGACAGATAAAATACTGGCTACTGGCTACCAAGCAATGGTGAACTAATATATGACAATACATTCTGCACAAGGAGGTGAGACACAAATGGCACAATCAAAATATTCTCGACTGATTAATTTTTTGCAAGAAGATTTGGCAATTTCCACAGCATCGCTGGCGGTGGCGCTTCGGCATCGGGAGCAAGACCCAGGCCCTTTGGCAATGATTCTTTGGCAGTATGGATTAGTTACTTTAGAGCAGTTAGACCAAATTTATGATTGGCTGGAAACGGCATAGGTCAGTCCCTTTGGGGAAGTCAAAAGTCATAATAATTTTGGATTTTTGATTTTGGATTTTAAATTAAAAGTCTCTACCAAAAGGCTGTTATCAGAATCTGAAAGAATAATATATTATACCAATCTGGTATCATGCTAAGTTGCCAAAGTGAGTTTTGTTTGGGGTCAAATAAGGTATCCGACTGTCTCCAGAGCAAATAATACTATTTAGAGCAACTTGGTATAATTTATGAGAATTGGGACATGTCACACTCACTCTACCTTGTGCAAAGGTTGATATATACGTTTATTAACTTTGACGGTTTTTACTCATTTATATACAAATTAAAAGAGCGAGTTAAATTATCAACTCGCTCTTTTGATTTGTCCTTTGTCCTTTGCAAATGACCAATGACCAATGACAAATGACAAATGACTATTGTGTAAACACTCTAACTGCTGCCGCTATACCAGATCCAGGGGTGAAGTCTTCGTAGCCAAGTTCTCTTAGGGTAACTTCTAAGGATGCGATACAGCTAAGAATATCGCGATCGCTTACAAAACCCAAGTGACCAATACGGAAAATCTTGTTACTCAAATGGTCTTGACCACCTGCTAGGGCAATATCAAAGCGTTTTTTCATCAATGACCGAATTTTATCCGGTTCAATTCCCTGTGGTGCTACAGCCGTAATCGCCGGACTGGCGGAACTATCTGCTGCAAACAGGGGTAAATTTAACCCTTTAATGGCGGCGCGTGTAGCATTTTTCAGCCGTTCATGTCGAGCAAATATTGACTCCAAACCCTCTTCTTTCATGATTCGCAACGTGGTGTGCAGCGCTACGATCAAGTTTACAGGGGGAGTAAATGGAGTTGTATTTTTGGCTGTGGCTTTGCGATATTTGCCTAAGTCCAAATAATATTTTGGTAACTTCGCAGTTTTGTAGGCTTCCCAAGCTTTGGGGCTGACAGAGACAAAACCCAATCCCGGCGGAATCATGTAACCTTTTTGGGAACCGGAGGCGACTATATCCAAACCCCAAGCATCCACAGGTAGATTGAACGCACCCAAACTAGTCACGGCATCAACGATAATTAAAGCTTCACCGTGTTCTTTGACATGGCGGTTGATGGTTTCTAAATCATTTAAAACACCCGTTGAGGTTTCGCTGTGGGTGATGATTACGGCTTTAATTTGCTTTTGAGTATCAGCTTGGAGTTTTTCGGCAAATACTGCGGGGTCTAAGGGTTTTCCCCATTCCACCTTAACTTCTTCTACATTCAAACCGTAGGCTTGACCAACTTCTACCCAGCGTTCGCCAAATTTACCATTAGAACCAACTAAAATGCGATCGCCTGGAGAGAGAAAATTAATTATTCCGGCTTCTACAGCACCCGTACCACTGACATTCAGCGTTAGCACATCACTTTGAGTTTGATGTAGCCACTTGAGGTTTTCCGTCACCTCTGCCAATATGTTGCTAAATTCACTGGTACGGTGTCCAATTGGATGCTTGGCTAATGCCAGTAAGGCAGCTTCTGGCACCGGGGTTGGGCCTGGAATCATCAGCATCAGCTTGTCGTTCATGTGTGTATCCTAAAAATCAAATAAAAGTCAAAATTGTGGGAGTTGGTTAAGTCTGATAGCAAATTCTAGATATTCATCTACAAATTCCACTCAGTTCGTCACCAGCCTTGTTGTATATTTTCCAAATCCATAGGAAAAGTATCGTGGGAGTTATTGATCGGTCAGCTTGACCTTTGCAATTTATACGAGACTCCAACTCAGATAAAACCTCTGTTCCAGGCAATCTTACCACACACCTAGACAACAGGTTAAGGCGTTTGCTTGTAGGAGAGCGGCTATTTTAACCAAAGGTGAAACGTCTATCTAGATGAGGCACAGGTATAATAAATTCGGTAGACCGAAAAGTTTTCTCTCTTCCTTAGCAGGAGTTCATTTGGACAGAGAATACAATTCCCTAAAATCCTCTTAAAATCTACTTTTTGAGTAACAGGCGTTATGGATGGACTTTCTGCAATTGCAGCCAACGCTCTCGCTAGATGACAAAGTATCCCCTGAAACCCTATGATTTCGTCAAGTTTCAAAAGTTTTCGGTCTATTGAAAGTTATTGAGGAGTTAAAAGTGTATAATTTTGGTTTTGTTGTAGAACAAGCACTCGGACATGTTACCCATTACCAAAACCTGAAGCACTGGGTAGCTGAAGATGCAGATATCTGTCCAAGTTGGATGCCTATATGGTGGAGGGGAAATGATATCTGGAAATATATGCCAGTTATTGGCAACAACTGGTCATTGCGAGCTAGCTTGCGTACCCGCGATGCGCTCAACGCGGCTAGGCGCATCCAACCTCTGGACGCACTATTTTTGCATACGCAGACACTAGCACTGTTCGCCATTCCCTTCATGCGTCACATACCAACTATAATTTCCACTGATGGCACACCCTTAAACTTCGATACTATGGGTGCAGCTTACAACCATAAGGTGGGCGGTAACTCTTTACTTGAACGTCGCAAATTTTTATGGAACAAAAGTACATACCACAATGCTACATCTATTGTAGCATTTAGTCAGTGGGCTAAAGACTCAGTGGTTGATGACTATGGTGTGCCGGCTGAGAAAGTGACAGTGATTCCACCAGGTGTCGACTTGGAACAGTGGAATTTCAGACGCAACAAAACTGAGCATCAAAGTTCCACAAATGCCTTACGGTTGTTATTTGTGGGAGGGGATTTCGCTCGTAAAGGAGGCTACACTCTGCTGGAAGCATTTCGCAACAGTTTAAACCAAGATTGCACGCTAGAAATTGTTACCAAAGATGCAAATCTTGAGCGTAAATTGGCGGGGATCGAAAACATACGGGTACATTGTGGTCTAACCCCTAATAGCCAGCCCCTCAAAGAACTTTATGCTCAAGCCGATATTTTTGTCTTTCCAACGCAAGCAGATTGCTTACCTAATGCCATTTCAGAAGCGATGGCAGTGGGTTTACCAGTGATTACTACTGATGTTGGCGCGTTACCTGAACAGGTAGAACATGGTGTTAATGGTTTAATAGTACCGCCTTCAGATCCCGCTGCTCTTATTAATGCAGTACGTGCCCTGAAGAGCGATACAAAAAGAGACGCGATGGCTGCTGCTAGCCACCGTATAGCTGAAGAACGCTTTGATGCACGTCGCAACTATAGGGCGATTCTTGCTTTGATGAAAAGTATATCAAAGAATTATACCGAGACCCGCAGTGCGAGGTATAAAGCCTCCTTGTTTTAATCCCATATAAGTACTTGGACAGAATTAATTACACAATGTCATTGCGAATGAAGCAAAGCGTAATGTAGGCGAAGCCTTCCCGAAGGGTAGCAATTGCACGGGTTGGGATTGCTTCTGTTCGCTCGCAATGACTGTAAATATTTTTGTCCAACTACTTATATTTATTAAGTGTGGCTTGCTTTTAGCATAGCTGCCCTCTTTACGAGCATTTGTGATCTAGCTCGTCGATTTGCGCTATTTCAGGTATCTCATCATAATCAGGTGCTTTTCTTAGTGCCATTCTACTTCTATCCATTGGGGATCTGATAATTTATTCCCCTCAAATCGCTTAAATGTCAATATCAAAGGCTTATCTGCCTTACTCGATGCCGATTTTCTACTGATGCTTACTGGTTCATTTGCTGCTAAATTTGAGATATTTATGCTGCTAATTGCTGGATATTTTAAACCTGTACTCAGTGGTAGGAAATGACTAGGTTGCGCTACGCCTACGCTGATAAACTATAAGTTTTTATACTATACTTATAAAATTGCTACAATAGTGCTTAGTCTTGTTAGTTACTATTCATGATGAGTCGTTTTTAACTAGTGTTCAGTTTAGAAACTGTCACTCACCAGATCCCCGGTATTCTTGCAAAAGAGATATTCTTAGTTAGTGCAAGGAGTGATACCATTTCACCACATGTTTGTCACAAGTTATCCCCGCAATGCTCCCTAATGAGGGGGCGTTGCAGATTTCAAATGTTGCATCAAACGAGTGAGTTGGTATAAGCTTTTACGGGGAAACGCTTGAGTGAGCAAAACTCTCAAGCGTTTTTTCGTGTATAAATAAAACAGTTCAACTCTCTGGAAGATCATACAGATGTTTTTAAATACACATATACCAGAGAGATAAACTACTGTTATAAAAATTGTTGCAACACATATTTAATGGCTTTAGCATTTGTACATTTCATCAAAACTTTTTAAGCAATTCTGTGGGTTTAAATCCCCCCCTTCTAACAAGCCGCAAGTATGTTATACCAATTCGCAATTCGCAACGACGCTCGTTCGCCCTTGGCGTCTCCCCTTGGGAGAAGACTCGCTAACGCAATTCGCAATTAAGAAACTTGATGCAGCAAGACTTTCCTGATTTACATTTGTTGCCTCATTTTGGAGAATTGGTATTAGGCAGGGTCTAAATCCCCATTTCAAAACTTTATTATGAATCACAAATTATTTTAAGTGACTGGACGTACCACACGAATTAGTTTTCCTTGCAACGGTTTTTCTGCTGTCACACCTTCATCTATCTGTGCTGCAAACTGTTCCCGACTCTAGGAGTTTTTTCAATTCCTTGCCAATGGTTGCCGAGACTTTGAGCAAGTAAATGTATAGCCTGCAATTTTTCACGCTTGTCTGAGGGCAAGAAGTTGTTGTTCTAACTCTTTAAGTGTCACGGATGTAAATCCTCTGATGTTTGGTCAGGCTAAATTTACAATTTTATCAATTGCTAAGTACAACATTTCATTAATTCGTAGCGAATTCTCCGCGTACCTCTGCGCTTCCCTCTGCGCCACTTTGCGTTTAAATTTAAACCCTCAATTCGCCACGATTTTACCTAAAGCTGTACTTAGCTAACTACAAAATTTACCAACTTTCCAGGCACGACAATTACCTTTTTAATCTCCTTACCTTCGATGTAACGTTGGGCAATTTCTGATTCACGGGCATATTTCTCCAACGCTGCTTTATCTGCTTGTGCTGGTACTTGAATCGAGCCACGAGTTTTGCCCATAATTTGAATTACTAAAGTAATTTCATCAGCTACCAAAGCAGCCGGGTCAAATGACGGCCAAGTTTGAGTGTGAACTGAATTATTTTCACCCAATAAATGCCACAATTCATCAGCAATATGTGGTGCAAAGGGTGCTAGTAATACCACCAAAGTCCGAATACCTTCTGCATAAATTGGTGAATTTTTCCCGCCGGCATCAGTTAGGGCGTTACTCAACTTCATCAATTCTGAAATAGCTGTGTTGAATTGATATTCGTCTTCAACGTCTTCTGTCACCGCTTGAATAGCCGTGTGAATTGCCCGCCGCAATTCCTTTTCTGCCTTAGTTAAATCAGCGAGTTGGGCTTGCTTACGGGATACCCCAGCTGCAACATAATCTGTAACCAAACGCCAAACCCGATTTAAAAAGCGGAATTGTCCTTCCACATCGGCTTCATCCCATTCCAGGTCTTTTTCTGGCGGCGCTTTGAACAAGATGAACATCCGCGCTGTATCTATACCGTATTTGGAAATTACATCTTCTGGGGCTACACCGTTACCCTTTGATTTAGACATGGTGGCGTAGAGACGTTGCAGTGGTTCGCCTGTCTGAGGGTCGCGGGGGTCGCCTGAATTTACCAGATTAGAAGGAATCCATTTATCTTTGCCGCCCTTGTTGGGATTTAGGTAAGTTAAACCCTGTACCATACCTTGAGTTAACAGCCGTTGGAAGGGTTCATCAAAGTTTAACAAACCGCGATCGCGTAGTACCTTAGTAAAGAAGCGCGAATACAACAAATGTAAAATCGCGTGTTCAATTCCACCTACATACTGATCAACTGGCATCCAGTCGTTAATTTTACTAGAATCAAAAACCTGTTGTTCATTCTTAGCGTCAGGGAAGCGCAAGAAATACCATGAGGAATCAATAAAAGTATCCATCGTGTCAGTTTCCCGCTTTGCCGGAGTGCCACAAGTTGGACAAGGCACATTTACCCAGCTTTCCAACTGAGTCAAAGGTGAACCGCCACGTCCAGTAAATTCCACCTCTTCCGGCAACTGTACAGGTAAATCTTTATCAGGCACTGGCACTATCCCACAGTTGGGACAGTGGATTACAGGTATCGGTGCGCCCCAGTAACGCTGGCGCGAAATTAACCAATCGCGCAAGCGATATTGCACCCGTACTTTACCAAAACCTTGTTGTTCGGCGTATTCAATTATCGCTTGTTTAGCATCTGTGGAAGTCATACCAGTAAAAGACCCAGAATTAATTAAAATTCCTGGTTCAGTGTATGCCTGGTTATATTCAATTTGGATAAGTTGTGTGACTTCATTAATCTCTGATGTTGGAGTTAAGTCAAAACCTGCAACATCATCTGGGGAAGCGATGACAAAATCAATTGGCAAATCGTAATTTTTGGCAAACTTAAAATCCCGGACATCGTGGGCTGGTACACCCATCACTGCCCCAGTACCATACTCATACAGTACATAGTCAGCAATCCAAATTGGCACTTCTTCACCTGAAAATGGGTTAATTGCCACCCCACCTGTGGAAATACCCCGCTTCGGTTTATCTTCAGCAGTACGTTCCAACTCACTTTGATTGGAAACCTCTTTAATAAAAGCTTCTACGGCTGCTTGTTGTTCTTTTGTAGTGACACGCTTTGTTAAGGGATGTTCTGGTGCTAACACCAGGTAGCTGACACCATAAACGGTATCTGGACGTGTGGTGTACACGGCGATTTTTTCATCTATCCCAATGATAGGAAATTCTAAGTAAGCGCCTGTGGATTTGCCAATCCAGTTTGCCTGCATTAATTTAACGCGTTCCGGCCAACCTGTTAACTTATCCAAGTCATTGAGTAATTCTTCGGCATAATCGGTAATCTTGAAAAACCATTGTCGCAACAATTTGCGCTCAACTATTGCGCCACTGCGCCAAGAACGTCCTTCGTTATCGACTTGCTCATTTGCCAATACAGTTTGGTCAATGGGGTCCCAATTTACTGCTGCTTCTTTTTGGTAAGCTAACCCCGCTTGCAAAAACTGCAAGAAAATCCATTGCGTCCACTTGTAATAATCGGGTGAACAGGTAGCAAGTTCACATTCCCAGTCAATGGATAAACCAAGACGCTGCAATTGTTGCCGCATCTGGGCCATATTCTGATAAGTCCACTTTGCTGGCGGTACACCACGGTCAATGGCGGCATTTTCTGCTGGCAAGCCAAAAGCATCCCAACCCATTGGATGTATTACTCGATAGCCTTGCATTCTTTTAAGGCGGGCAATCACATCGGTAATCGTATAATTACGGACGTGACCCATGTGTAGGCTGCCCGATGGATAAGGGAACATGGATAAAGCGTAGAATTTTGGCTTGTTGCTAGCTGTGGGTGTTTTATCTAAGCCAAGTTCTACCCATGTTTTTTGCCATTTTTCCTCAATCGCTGCTGGGTTATATCGAGAATCAACATCACGTATTTCCAATGGTTTCATGCCTGTTACACTTTACTTCTACTAATTTTCTAGTATTTGACCCTTACTAGTACATTTGAGCCACTATTTTGAGGGAATTATCTGTATAGTAATTTTCTAATTTAATTTACAAAATCAATTTACTATTTTTTTCTACCCCCCATTCCTATCTATCTTATATCCGTGACACACTCCACACACTGAATTGGAGTACCAATTTCAGTGTGGGCTTCTCAACCAATCCAGCTATTGCTTAGGAGGCGTTGAGCTTTAAGAACCGCGTGACCGTCGGCTCTATTCAAAATATTCACGGCTGCATTATGATCTCGATCAAGACTGCGTTTACAATTGGGGCAGTCATGCCATCTTTCATGCAGTTTTTTAGGAACTTTCACCCCACAGCTAGAACAATCTTGTGACGTACCTGATGGATTCACTGCAATTACCAATAACCCAGCATTTTCGCGAAAGTGTCCACGGGGATACTCCCCGGTGGCGCATTTCGCGGCTTTGGTTGTGAGTATCGATAGGAAGCTTGACCATCCAGCGTCATGCACAGATTTAGCTAGCATGGAACGAGAAAGACCTTTGACGTTTAAATCTTCATGAACTACAACATCATATTTTTCCAGTAGATTACTGGCGGTTTTAAAGTGAAAGTCTTTGCGCTTGTCAGCTACTTTTTTATGTTGTTTAGCGACTTGCTTAATAGCTTTTTTGCGTCGATTGCTCCCAATATGCCGCCGTGAGATACGTTTTTGGATTACACGCAATCGTTTCTGAGATTTACGGTAATGCTGGGGGATTGAGACAACATCACCTTCAGAAGTTGTCAAAAATTCCTTTAAACCAAGATCGATACCAGTGATTGAATCTGCATTAAAATCGGGCAAAATATTCGGAACTGTTGTATCTTCAAGACTCAAGGTTAAATAATAACCATCAGCCTTCCTGGTTACCGAAGCAGTTTTGATTTTAAATCCATCTGGTATTGGACGATGCAAAATAACCCTGACTATACCAAACATTGGCAAGGTAATCAGGTTGCCTTGCAGACACCCATCCTTCATCTGTGGATAAGTAAAAGTTCTGTATCGGTCGCGTGATTTAAACCGAGGTCGTCCACTTCGCTTGCCATTGCTATCACCCTTTAAAAACCGATCAAACGTTGCCTTAACTCGTTTGACTATATCCTGTAGTACTTGCGAATAAATTTCACCGTACCAAGGATGAGTTTTTTTCAGTTGTGGCAGCGTTTTCTTTTGTGAATAATAGTCTGGGTTGTCCCGGAATTCTGGTATATGGCAGACAAGAGGACAGGCATTAATTGGTGAGCGATTGCGCTCGTACCAATCAAATCTATCAGCCAACAAGTAATTATATTGAGCGCATAGCATAGATAGCCATCTGTCTATATCTATGGCTTGTTTTGTTGTTGGTCGTAGCTTGTATTGATACGCTGTCCTCACTTGTCCACCCTCAACCGTTAAAGCTATAATACCATAAAAGTGACAACGACGGGTAGACAAAAGTGAAAACTACTAGATTAAATGTGAGAATGTCTGAGCGCAGATTAAACAAACTTCGCTCTTATGCTGCAATAAAAGATAAAACAGTCACGCAAATAGTAGAAGACTGGGTTGATAGACTGCCAAATGCAGAGAGTGTTAAAATTAACGCTGACCCCCTCCCTATCAATCCTGCGGATTGAGTTGGTCGGAGGTCGCGTTAATTTCAACCGCCTTATATCTCGCCACTGACTCGGAGTACCGAGTACAGTGGGAGGCTTACGGCGTGAAAGCTAAAGTTCCTGGCGACTCTGTTACCTGTAACCTTGGTTCAAAGCTAATAGTACTTTTATACTATAAAAAGGATACGTCAAAACTATTGTGA
This sequence comes from Nostoc sp., assembly GCF_035638895.1. Classification (GTDB taxonomy): domain Bacteria; phylum Cyanobacteriota; class Cyanobacteriia; order Cyanobacteriales; family Nostocaceae; genus Nostoc. Next base: position 30,036 of record NZ_DASQZC010000287.1, read on the forward strand.
TTTTATATCCCTATCTTTATCATCCCCAATGCAATACCTGTACTCGCACGGCAATCGAGAAATTTTTGTAAACTAAATATCCCCCACTTCGTAAAAGTTGTGGGGGATTTTGTTTCTCTGCAATGACTCAGGATTGCTAGATTACGCTAAATCAAAAAGTAAGATTTCGCCGCCGATATTTGTGCTAATTTCTAGCTGTTCTTCGCCGTTGATTTGCACTCCATCGCCTGCTCTGAGTTCTTCACCATTTAAGTTAACTATACCTTGCGCTATTTGTAACCAGCCATAGCGATCGCGTTTAATTTGATAATTAACAACATCACCTGACTCTAAAACAGATGTGTATAAATCAACATCTTGGTGAATTGTCACAGCACCATCGCGCCCATCTTTAGCAGCTATTAAGCGGAGTTTGCCGCGTTTTTCTTCCAGAGGAAAAGCTTTTTGTTCATATCTTGGTGTCAACCCTTCTTGATCGGGAAGAATCCAGATTTGTAGCAAGTGTAGTGGTTCGTCTGGTGAAGGATTAAATTCACTGTGGCTAATTCCAGTTCCAGCACTCATAATCTGTGCATCACCGGGACGAATTACTGACCCAGTACCCAAGCTGTCTTTATGCTCTACAGCACCTTCTAAAACATAAGTGAGGATTTCCATGTCACGATGGCTGTGGGTAGGGAATCCAGCACCAGGGGCGATGCGATCGTCGTTGATTACTCGCAGAGAACGAAATCCCATGCGGTTGGGATCGTAAAAACTACCGAAGGAAAATGTGTGATAACTATCGAGCCAGCCCATTTTAGCGTGACCACGGGCGTTTCTATCATGAATTAGATGGCTAATTGTATTTTGAGACATATATTTACCTCATTGTTAATCAGTATTTAGAGACGCGATGAATCGCGTCTGTACAAGAGTTAGTAATTAGAAGGTAATTAGGATACTTTTTCACTAATGAATTTGAAGTATTAATCTTGAGATATCACTTTTTGAAGATATTGTGGAGTTTTTCGACCTAGTTTTGAACTATTTCAATAGTAAAGTATATACATATAAAAGAAAAGTACGCACTTAAAAGTGACGTACTTACCAAAAAGATACTACTAGATTTAAGAAAGACTACTTTTCTCAGAAGTGCTTATTTTACACCAGCAGGGATCTTTTCAATTTTAGTAGTAGCCGCTTTGCCATTCTCTGCTTTAATTTCTGCTACTTGCAAATGAGCTTCTAAGAACCAGAGTCGTTTGTCAATGGTGCGGGAAATTTCGGTGTAAAGGTCGGCGGTATCTAGGTCGCCTAATTCATCAGTTTTATCGATCGCTTCTCGGAGATGTTTAGCATAGAATGCATAACGATCTGACAAGGCTGTTACATGGTCTTTACCATCCAAAATATCTAAGGGATATTCTGGCAAAATTGAATTACTAGCTGCGGCGCGGGCTGTTCCAAAAGCGTATCCGCCTAAAGCTGTGACACGTTCAGCGACCATATCGATGTATCCTTCCAATTCCCCAGCAAGCTCATCAAATAATAAGTGTAACTGGTAAAAGTCAGTACCTTTAACATTCCAGTGCGCTTGCTTCGCTTGGGTTTTCAAATCAGAAGTAGCTGCCAAAGTTTGGTTGAGAAGTACCACGATTTGCACTCGCGCTTCGGCGGGAATGTCAATGCGGGTAGGGTACAAACGTGATGTAATGCTGTTGTCGCTCATGATTCTACGTTGTTAATGCCTTTTACATCTAACTCTACAGAATTGCTTGGCTTGGCGAAACTCTCTGACGACCGATTGAATTAACGCCTGAATATGTTAAGGTTTATTACTATTAGTTAATACGATGGTTTTCTATGGTATTAAAAGTACCACCGAAAAGGCGATCGCGAATTACATCATTGTGCAAAAAGTCATGAGGAAAACCCAGTTCAATTTGACTAACTTCATTTAAACGTTGCAAATGTTCTGGCAAGAGGGTGATATTTAAAGAAGCTAAGTTATCTTGAAACTGCGTTAATTTACGTGCCCCAATTATCGGAATAATTACACCACTTTGAGCGTGTAACCAAGCTAATGCTACTTGTGAAGGTGTGTGTCCAATTTCGATTGCAACTTCACTGACAACTTGAGCGATCGCTAAATTCCGTTCTGAAATAGTTCCAAACGCTGGATTTACTAATCTTCCTTGTTCGCTACCCTCTTGAGGAGGCTGATTATACTTACCTGTCAGCACACCACCACCCAAAGCCGACCACGGTGTTACTGCTAAATCCAAAGCTTTAGCCATCGGTAGCAAGTCACGCTCTGGGGTTCGTTGAATTAAACTATACTCAATTTGCAAAGCGACAAACTGCGTCCATCCTTGGTATTGAGCGATGGTATTTGCTTGGGAAACGATCCAAGCGGGTGTGTCAGAAATACCGATGTAAAGTACTTTACCTTGACGGACTACATCATCAAGCGATCGCAAGACTTCTTCAATAGGTGTTGTGAAATCCCAAGCGTGCAACCAGAATAAATCAATGTAATCGGTATTCAGTCGTTTCAGGCTACCTTCTAAAGACTGGATTAAGTTTTTGCGATGATTTCCACTGGCGTTAGGGTCGCCCTTTTTGTTATTCATCTGCAAGGGAAAGGAATATTTTGTCGCAACTACAAAGCGTTCCCGTTCTTTAGCAATCAACTCACCGACAATTTTTTCACTGCTACCATCGGTATAACCGTTGGCGGTGTCAATGAAATTTCCTCCTGCTTCTGCATAGCTATCGAAGATTTTATGGCTTTCGTCAACAGATGCACCCCAACCCCAATCTTCACCAAAGGTCATGGTTCCCAAGGAGAGTTCAGAGACTCTTAACCCGCTTTTGCCCAAGAGTTTGTATCTCATGAATATTTTCTCATTAATGAAAAAACTAAGCAAATACTATTCCAAAAGCATGATAACTGGAAACTGGGGGCAATGTTTGAGAACATGCCGTTTCGTATTTGTGTTGTCGTGCTATTTAAATGCAACGGCCGCTTTGTTAATCCACACTATTCTTTTTGTCACCTCCATTTATCGAGAGGATACATAAAAGTTACAGTTAAAAATCAAATTAATAAATTAACTGAGCATCCTACTTAACTAAGACTTACGCAAAAACCTCTCAAACTCTCATTTCTCCCTGACCTCTGCATCCTCAAATATCTCTAACCAATTATTAAATATCCTGCTGTTCTAATAATTTAATAAAGAGAAGGAAGAAATGCTTAACTGAACTGTATTAAGCCATAAGTAGGGGCACAGCATTGCTCATTGGTGTCAACTTAAGCAAAAAGGACGTATCAGATGTAATCTAATAAAATCTTGGTTGATGTTCTTAGTGATACATCATGAGTAGAAAACGTCCAGCGCGAACAGGAAACCCAGATTTGCGGCAGCAAAAGCATGTACCAGCGCCGCCAATTGCAGAAATCGAGCAAGAAATATTTTCATTACTATCTCCTGGCAACTTTAAACCGCTAAAGTTGTATAAAAACGAAGAAAAGAAAAAATTCCGAGACAGAATATTGACCTTACCAGTGATGATGGCGATCGTTGTGAGTTTAGTATATCGTCAGATTCCTGGGTTAAGAGAAGTACAAAGAGTATTGTCACAAGAGGGATTGTTATGGGTAGAGCGAATGGAAGTGAGTGCCCAAGCAGTATCGAAAAGATTGCAAGCAATACCAATTGAATTATTTGCACAAATTTTTGAGCAAGTAATGCAAACAATCACTACCAGACCAAAACATCAAGTAATTCCAGAAAATTGGCAACCAGTATGTAGCAAATTCACGGCTATCTGGATTGCGGACGGTTCAACCCTAGAAGCGCTAAGAAGGAAGTTAAAAGCACTCAAAGAACAAGAAAAAATACTGGCAGGAAAAATCATGATGGTGGTGGAAGCTTTTAGCCATCGACCAGTCACAACCTGGTATACAACCAACAGTAAAGCCAATGATAAAGTTTGGTGCGATCAATTACTCGAACGCTTACCAGTAGGTGGATTACTAATTTTTGATTTAGGATTTTTCAAATTTCCTTGGTTTGATGCATTTACCCAAGCTGATAAGTTTTTTGTGACCAGACTACGAGAAAAAACTTCTTACAAGGTGATCCGTTGTTTGACAGAAGCCCAATTTTACCGTGATCAAATTATTGAAATGGGGGAATATCGCTCTAACCCTTGTCACCGACAAGTACGTTTGGTTTCTGTTTTATGGGGTTCAACTTGGTATTGCTACCTGACAAACGTACTCGACCCACAAATGTTATCTGCACAGCAAGTCTGTGAATTATATCGTCGTCGTTGGCGCGTTGAAGATGCTTTTCTGCTCACGAAACGGCTTTTAGGTTTAGCCTATATTTGGGTTGGTGATACTAATGGTGTACAAATCCAAATTTTTGCTACTTGGATTTTTTATGCTGTTCTCAATCAATTATGTCTCGATGTAGCGATCGCTCTTAACCAACCTCTAGACCAAATTTCTACAGAGATGGTTTTCCGCAGTTTATACCATTTCTCCCAAGCTGTTCTCCGTGGTGATGCCAGTGAGGCTGTTCCTTATCTTGTCGAACATCAAAAGCTCTTTGGATTAGTCAAATCCAGGCGTAAGCGCCATCGAGAGATTGACGTTTACACTCAACAAATTTGGGCTTTATCTTCTTAAGTTGACACCAATGAGCATTGCTGTGCCCCTACCGCGTAGTCTATATTACCTGAAAATAGCTGGAAACATGATATTACGTCTTGACAGGGAAACGAGAAATTGTCCATAAGATAAGCAGGAAAATTAAGTAAATTACGCCAACTAGCCCAAACTCAATCAAAGGAATATAGGTTACTTCGTAAATTCTGCCCAAGCCGCGTTCAGTTAGCCC